>CASFOM010000061.1 GCA_949296295.1 uncultured Alistipes sp.
ACAGTGATTCTTTGTTTAAAATACAAAGTGACGTAATTCGCCAGTTAGCCCAAGAACAATCCTGCATATTCGTTGGACGATGTGCGGATTACATCTTACGTGATTACCCCAGACGCATAGACATTTTTATATCAGCCAATAAAGAAGATAGAATCAATCGTCTTTGCGAGTTACACAATATTAATGAGAAACAAGCAGAAGAAATGATAGAAAAAGGGGATAAAAAAAGGGCTGCCTATTATAACTATTATAGTTCCAAAACATGGGGATATGCTGATACTTATCACCTCTGCATTAATTCTTCTATATTAGGTATTGAAGAAACTATAAAATTCATTCAAGAATTCATTACACGAGAATTTCAACTATAAAATATCGTTAGAAAGATTTATTATTTACATAAAGGAGGTACACCTAATTTAGGCATACCTCCTTTGTAATATTACGCGAATTAATAGAATACGAAATTCAGAAAATGGAAATGGCAGAAAATTCCCCAAAAAATGACTAACCCTATATTTCAACCATTATTAAGCATAATAATACAATGGATTTGTTTTTATTATTACGTACTTTTCTACGAAAATTTAATTTCTTTTTGTCTTTTCCAGTATCTTATACCGAGTAACACAATCCGGAATTTCATCTTTATAGTGAGTAACATAAATCAGCGTTTTATCTGGCTGATTACAAAATGCCTCAATAACTGCTTTTACCCTCTTCTTCTTTCCTGCGTCCAAACCATGTAAAGGTTCATCCAATATCAATAATGGAGGATTTTTTACCAAAGCCCGAGCTAAAAGAATCAATCGTTGTTCTCCAAAAGATAATTTAACAAATGATTTATCAGCCAAATGATCTATATGTAGCAACTTCATCCATTCATACGCTTTTTCCCTTTGTCCCTCAGAACTATTTTCAAACAAACCTACTGAATCGTAAAAACCAGAAACAACTACGCGTAAAGCTGGAATATCCTTTAAATAATAAGTATGCAAATCCGGTGAAAGATAACCTATCTTTCGTTTTATATCCCAGATACTTTCGCCTGTTCCCCGAAGACGATCAAATAATGTAATTTTATTGGCATAAGCCTGAGGATTATCTCCGCAAACCAAACTCAATAAAGTTGACTTTCCACTACCATTCTCTCCCAATAAAGCCCATTTTTCTCCTCGTTTCACTTCCCAATTCAAATGGTCCAATATAATCGTTGTTCCATAACGCACACAAACCGACTCCATCCGTAAAGCCACTTCAAAATGAGTATCAAACAATATTTCTGAAAAAGGCAAACAAATAGATTGTATCTCTTCTGTTTCAGGGAAAAGATATTCTTGCAATGCTCGATTTTTCATAAACATTTCTCGAGACATAGGTGTTCCACAGGATTTATCACATACAGGCAACACTTGATTTATCCATTCAGGAATATCCTTTATGTCTGACAATACCAAAATGGTCTGCAACCCTTTAACTTTAGATAATTGACAAAGCATTTTGCTTAAAGATTCCCGCGATAAAGCATCCAGACCAATAAAAGGATTATCCAAAATCAACACTTTAGGTTCATCTATCAAACTTCTTATAATTAACAGTTTACGAAGCTCGCCACTAGATAAGGAGACAATCCTTTTAGACAAAGAATCAGATACTCCAAATAAATCGATATATTGAGCTACTTTATCAACGGGCAAAGCAGAAAAGAAATCTCCGGCCAACGGAACATTATCTATTTCTGATGCATTCCATCGTTGTTGATAATATACATTACGACAATCCATTAAAGAATAAATATCTCTAAATTCCATGGATTTTACCATTCCATATACATCTCCGCTTTCACCAACAACTTCTATTGTCCCTTCTTTACGAGCAATACGCCCCTGAAAAATATCTGTCATTAGAGTTTTTCCTGCTCCATTAGGACCAATAATAGCCCAATTTTCCCCATCTCGAACAATCCAATTCAACGGATGATGAAATTGGAACTCTTCAAATAATGGGATCACATTTTTCATTTGAATCTGAAACGTCATATCTTCTCTCTTTTCTAAAAAACCTATTTTCTACGAAAACATTTTATTTTCTCTCTATAATAAGAATATCTACTCCATTATTAATCCCGTATTTTGTATATAAATCAGTATTTGCTGTTATTCTCTTTCTTAATGCCTCGTATTTTCTAACTCTCACACATCGTAAAGGAGGTGTGCCAAATTTCATGATTGGACACACCTCCTTGATTTTTTCGTATTTATTTAAACAGGCTTATTTATGTAACATTTCACAAACCTCTTCAAACACACATTCTCCCGTAAAACCTAATTTTTGATCCAAAACAGAAGCAGGTGCTGAATAACCAAAATGATTGACTCCATGAATTCGTCCGTTACCACCTACCAATCCTTCCAGAGTAACAGATAATCCTGCCGTTAATCCATAGCGAGGCTTATTTGCAGGAATTACTGATTCTTGATAGGATGCATCCTGTTGACGGAACAATCCTTCAGAAGGAACAGAAACTACCTGTGAAGTAATCCCTTTTCGATCCAATAACAACACAGCTCCATCTATCAAAGTAGATACTTCAGAACCTGATGCCAACAAAATAACATCCGGATCTTCAGCATTTTTACATACCACATAAGCGCCTCTCTCTGCTTGTAAAGCTTCCTGATACCTATTTTTCCCTGGTAAATTTTTAATATTCTGACGAGAAAGGATCAATGCCGTAGGGGTTTGAGTATTTTCCATTGCCATTTTCCATGCAACAGAAGTTTCTTCTGCATCAGCTGGACGAAGTGCCAATAAACTCATCCGACCTGAATGATTCTTCATCTTCTCCATCAAACGCAATTGAGCTTCATGTTCTACAGGTTGATGGGTAGGTCCATCTTCCCCTACTCTAAACGCATCATGAGTCCAAATATATTTAACAGGCACTTCCATCAAAGCAGATAAACGGAAAGCCGGTTTCATATAATCAGAGAAAACAAAAAATGTTCCGCAGGCAACAAAAATACCTCCATGCAAAGCGATTCCATTACAAATACAAGCCATTGCCAATTCCGCTACTCCTGCTTGTAAAAAAGCTCCACTAAAATCCCCTTTTCTAAGGGTTTTAGCGCCTCCTTTCAGAAAACCATCCGTTTTATCGGAATTGGATAAATCTGCAGAAGCAACAATCATATTCTCAATTTGTTGAGCAAAAACATGCAACACAATTGCAGAAGCATTACGAGTGGCACTATTGGCTGCATGTTGAATAGCTTCATAATCTATTTCAGGCACTTGACCTGACAAAAATTTATGATATTTGACAGCTAATTCAGGATTGGCTTTTTCCCATTCAGCCTGTTCCGCTTTACGAGCTTTCGCATATGCCCGTTTCTTGTCCAAAACCTGACGGTAATGTTCTGCTACATCCGGGAAAATAGTAAAAGGATGTTCGGGATCACCTCCTAAATTAATAATTGTCTTTTCTAATGATGCTCCTGCTGCCCCTAATGGCTGACCATGAGTAGATACTTTATTCGAAAAATCCTCATTATTGGGACCAACAGCCCCTTTACCCATCAAGGTTTTCCCTATAATCAATGTTGGACGTTCTTTTTCTTCATGAGCCACTTTCAATGCAGCTGTAATTTCTGCAGCACTATTCCCATCAATAGTCAATACATTCCAACCCCATGCTTCATATTTAGCCGCTGTATTTTCAGCAGTCACCTCTTCTACCTTGGTGGATAGCTGTATATTGTTGGAATCATAAAACATAATTAAATTGGAAAGTCCTAATGTTCCCGCAATACGACCTGCTCCTTGAGAAATCTCTTCTTGAATACCTCCATCAGAAATAAAAGCATAGGTCTTATGAGACATCCACTCTCCAAAGCGGGCAACCAAAAAACGCTCCGCTATTGCTGCTCCTACTGCCATCGTATGACCTTGTCCCAACGGGCCAGAAGTATTTTCGACACCCCGTTGAACATCAACTTCTGGATGACCGGGAGTGACACTTCCCCACTGACGGAAATTCTGAAGATCATCCATGCTGTATTTCCCGATTAAGCTCAATACGGCATACAACATTGGTGACATATGCCCCGGATCAAGGAAGAAACGATCTCGATTAGGCCAACTCATGTCATCCGGATCAAAATTCAAAAAGTCAGAATAAAGGATATTGATAAAATCAGCTCCTCCCATAGCACCTCCTGGATGCCCGGATTTAGCTTTTTCAACCATAGAAGCCGCCAAAATACGAATATTATCCGCAGCTCGGTTAGTAGTAGTGATAGTAATAGGATTCATTATTCGTCTCGATTAAAAAATAATATTAGTCTATGCAAAGATATAAAACTGTCTGTAAACTAAAGATAATTTTTAAGAAACTCCGAACTTCCTGTTTATATCCGTTTTTTCATCTATATAAAAACTTCTCAAAACAAGATTTATTTTTTCTTCATCTTTCCAAAAAGACTATTCAAATTCAACAATTCATACTACTATTACCTACAATTCAACAATTTCATTTTCATAAATAAATATTTAAATATGAATCGACACTTTAGACTTTTTCAACCTCACCAATAAATATTCCTCATCAAAATTTTGCATTTTTGATAAAATATCCATTTCAACCACATCATTATTTTCAATTACTCCATTTTTATAAAGAACTGACTTTCCATTTAACGAAATAAAAGATTTTATCCGTTTTTTAGGCAAGGCAACAATACACTCTTTCCCTGTATCATTTTCAACGAATAAACTCCACGAATCATCCGAAACAGACACATTGACATCCAACTCTTTACCAAAAACAGGAACCGTACACTTAACCCATTCCAAACTACCTAATTGGGGTTTAATCAATATTTTTTCCCAACCGGCTTTCAAGGGAGAAACGCCTGCAACATATCGTGATAAAAGAGCCAATGGGCTACCTGCCCACCCATGATTGATACTTCCTCCTCCATAACCACCAACAACCCAATCTTCCCATAAGGTCGTCAAAGGACTATAAACCATAGAACCATATCGTTTCTTCATTCTTGACAATCCCTGACTTACATATCCATTAGCAAACAAAGATTCCAAAATATATCGTTCCATATAGGGACTTGCCTTTTCATAAGACATAAGATATTCAACTACTTTCTCTTTTTGTTCTTCAGTAGCAAAATCTGCCAATAAAGCTAACCCATTAGCCCTATCATCCGTTTTCCCTTGAAATTGGGGACTTTGAAAAACATCTCCTTTCCAAAAAATTTTCGAAGAAATCTGCCTAACTAAATTCTGACGTGCTTTATAATCATTTACAGACTCCTCATCGCCCAACAATTCTCCCATTTTGATAGCACTTTCGAGAGCCAAACAATACCAGGCATTCTCGATAACAGGTACATCTATTTCATCCCCCCAGTCAGCCCAATCCCAACCTCCGGCACGATGTTTAAGCAAACCTGTTTCATCAATCTCCCATAAAGACAAATAACGTTTCACTTTAGGATATACATACTCAATACAGGCTCGATCCCCTGAATACCAATAATAACTCCAAAATCCATATTTACCAATAGAAGCTAACATCTGTAAAGGTAATTCCAAATTCCATGAGCCTGCAGGAACGGGTGAAAATAAAGTTCCGTCAGGAAGTTGCCAATCGACAAGATTCAGTATCGCTTTTTTTACTGCTGCATAACCATTCGTATCACAAGAGTAAAAAATCTCATGCAATATAATAGCTGCATCTCCCCACCATTGAGAACGCTCTCTATCCGGATCCTGAATAGCATCACGCATATTCAGATTCATGGTATTCAAAGATTTTTCCCACAGTTGATCATAAAAAGAGTCACTACATTGAAATTTTCCTATATGGCGAGTATTAAAACGGGTTTCTCGATAACCTACATCCAAACATTTCACGCCTTCGGGTAAAGTATAAATAACGTTATGTCCATTTACATAATTAGGCATCTCAAAAGTTTGTACCCCTTCTTTCGTCATGTATTCCGCACGAACATTGTATTCGCTTCCTCCTTTATAATTATCTGTACGAATATCTATCAATGCTCCTGCTTCTGCCTTCAATTTAATATAAGGAGTAACGGAAATATTTTTAGGTAACTTACCCGTAACTACATTTTGTTTCCCTGTTTTTTCAGAAGTAACTTTCTCATAAGATATGATACCCATATCTTTCCAATTCGGGAAAGGTCTTTTATATAATTTGTTCCATGGAGCACATGGATAAGTTCCTAAAACAACGGCACTACTCCATAACGAATCATCAAATCCTGATGCCTGCCAAGAACCAAAATCTTTTCGCGCATCAAAACAAACATTTGATTCTGGAAGACGAAAATTCGGTTTAGGGTCTCCTGTCTCTCCATACGAAGGATGAATAACAGCTTTCCAACTCCCATCCGTAACTATTTCTTGATCTCCTGTCTTTATTTTGACCAGTAGTCCACTTTTCCCACTGTCTTTATGACAAAATCCGTCTTTCCCCCAGTACCACAACAAAACTGCTATGGTATTATTTCCTTTCTTCAAATAATCAGCAATATCTATCTCATCATAATAAGTATCATTGGGATTGGGACCTCGTTTTAATGCTCCTTCGAAAACTACCAGTTTACCATTAATCCACAACCAATATTTTGAATCGGCGGCAATAATCATCGGGACATAATCCTGACGGTTCTCTACTTGTATCTCTTTCCGAAAACAAATCCACTGATTCTCTTTCTGCAAGATAGAATCTATTGAAATCCACTGTAAATTATCCTGTTCCGGTAATATGACATGGTTAGTAGTCGATATCTGAGAATAAACATCCGGGAAAAAAAGGAAGGACAATATCCAACACAATACAAATTTCTTCATAAGCAAAAACAGCAATTTACATTTCAATACCTTTACCATGAGCTACCCCACTCCTCAGAGAAACCAGATTTTGAAATTGTCTCATAAATATCCTCTTGCAACAAGGCGTTCTCATAAAGCAATGGTTCCTGATTAGAAACCTTTACAGAAATAATCTCTCTTTCATTTCTATCTCTGTTTTCCAATACCAATACATACAGATTTTCACTTTTTTTGAACAACTGTACTTTGGAATTTGTAGAATGAACTTCATTTAAAGGCTTTTTGGAATACAGATAAATCCGTCCACTACGAGCTCCTGCTTCAGGGAACAATTCTATGGTTATTCCCATCTTGTCGGATACTATATTTTTTATTTCAGCAGTTCCCATACTGATATGGAGATTAGACCCAATAACTGTCGGGACATCCGTTACCGGAGTCAATCGCAACAATTCATGTTCATACGGCAAGACTTGTGATGCTGTATAATTGATATCGGAGATTCCTTTATAACTTTCATCCCAAAAAGACCACACATGAAATTTGGTTCCCAACTCTTTAACAGGAATGTGTTTAATCCCCAAATCCTTTTTATGTTTACTGTCCGGATTCCAAACAATAACATTTATTGCATTTCCCCAACTCCTTTTAACCGTATAACCGAATTCTTGTCCATAAATATCCCATCCTCCTGTATATGAAACGCCTTTTTCCTTGGTTATGGGATAAAGAATCTCCATCATGCGTATATGATCATCACTTCGATATTCATTCTGGTATAATTTATCGGAAGTTAGAGCCAAACCTGCATAAATACCGACAAAACTGTGAAAGGTTTGTAACTGTTTGGGACGAGTAGCCCCTGTAAATCCCGTATAGGTAACATCAGGATCTCCATGACATAAAATACCATTTTCATAACATTTATTACTCATGGACAATATGGGATACAATAATCCATGAATATCCTTAGGTAAATTATCTGAAGCCATACTTCGAGCAAAACCTTTTCCCGGAGTACAATCCGTTCCTATACGATCTGCATCAATATAAGGGAGCATGGAACGTTGATCACTGATACCACAAGCCAACAAATAACTATCTTCCCCTATCCCTTCTCTATAAAGACGGAAAAGTTCGCGTTGAGCTTGAAACCGTGTCTTTTTAGAATCATAAAAACGTTTTGCTCCAAAAGGTATTTGAGAAAAATCCAGTTTAAAATACCGATACCCATTATCCCTATGCTGTCTAAGAGATTTTAATATGAACTCACTGACTTGAGGATGAATAGGATCTAATCGATCCTCCGACGGATGGTTTACTTTATAATTCACGTAACAACTCATAGGAAAAGGTCGTTCTTTTTCACCACAAACTCCTGTAATCATATCACATCTGCCGGGAGAAAGCCAAATACCGGGCATCATTCCGTATTCTTTAATGGTTTGAGCCAAATGACTTAATTGTCCTGTAAATTTTTTATTTTCATTCCAATTTCCTCGAAAAACCTGCCAACCATCATCTATCTGGACAACATCGAAAGGAAGGCGATCTCTTTGTTGATAAACATAATCCGATATATTCCGAATATCATCGGGGGTGACTCGTAATCCTGCCCGATACCAACTACACCAACCATAAACAGGAGTAGTATTTAATGAAACATTACATATCTGAGCAATCCACTTATTTCTGATTTGTTGAGCCTCTCCCCAAGGTTTCGCTATAAAAAGCACCTCGTCACTTATTCTACTTTCCCCCGGTTCCAATAATACCTCACTCATATCTGATTCCACCTCCATTTGAATCCTGACATCGTCTATTTTCATCTCAAAATATACATCAGATATAGTATCTACAGCTGCAAGAGTAATTCCCTGTTGAGAACCTTCCTGATACAAGGAAGCATCATTCAAATAACAACGAGAAAAAGGGTCTTCCGCCTGTTTTTGAAGACCTCGTCGAATGAAATAACTTCTGGAATAGGCTTTTTCCGACGCTAATTCCAATTCTGAGGGAAGCCGTCTATCCAATGTACCCGTCCGCCGAGCTTCAATATCCGTAGTAGAAAGCATCCATTCGTCAGCTTTTCCGGAAACTTCGAATAATCCATCCAACAAAACAATTTTCTGTAAATAAATACTATCTGTTGACTGGTTTACCAAACACCCTCTCAAAGAAAAAACCTCATCATTAACTTGAGTAAAGTAACATATCAACTCATAAGGTCTTCCAATACCCCAATGATACTTTTCTCTTGTCGCTTCCCCTAAAGGAGTTACAACGGATTCCTTCGTAATAACAGGCTTTCCTTCCGGGACAATCCGCATACACTCCCCTTTGTGGTCTATAACTGCATAAAATTTCCCTTGAGTAATGGCTATTTTGGGAACGGAGAAAGAACTGTTATTCAATGTCAGTTCATGGGACCATTTAGCAGCATAAGATGAAAACAAGTAAAAAGATAAAATGATGGTAAGAAATACCCTTTTCTGTTTTTCAAATCGAGTTATACTATACATTCCTTTTGTGTTGCTAACGTTATTTTTCATTATTCACAAAATATATTGATTTCGAAACAGATTTATAGATTCAAACAATCTTTATAAATTTTCTCTGGTTTCTTAATGACCTTTGGAATTAATTTCCACGCCATTAATCTGAAACTCATAGTGTCCTGAGGGTACCAAACATACCGTCTCCTTATCATGATTGTCAATCACTACAAAATCCTTTATTGCATCAAGAGGTGTTCCTTTTTCTAAAATCATATTCTTATTCCCTGTCGGAAACCATATTTCAGCACTACTATTAGCAGGAATAGTTACATTCAATATTATCCTATCACCATCTTTTTCCCATGAGCTCTGAATTTCTCCATACATATTTCGAATGGAAGCTCGAGCATTTTGAATAGGCAAAGCATAAGCAGGTTTGATTTTAAATCGCTTCATTCCTCCATATTCAGGAATTACACGAATTCCTGCTATTCCCTGATAAAACCAACTGTCCAAAGAGGTAAAACAAGAGTGCATGTGAGAAAAAAATCCATTCCATTGTTCCCACCAAACAGTAGCATCCTGCGACAACATATATCCCCAACCCGGATATCGTTCATGAGCTACTAATCGATACAACAAATCACTTCTTTCTGACTCTTGTAGATATTGTATCAAAAAATAGGTACCAAACATTCCTGTTTCAAGAACTCCTTTCTCTTCAATGTTCGCTTCCAATTTTTCCCATAATTGATTTTTCAATGAATCCGGAACAACGCCAGTCATTAATGGCATAATTAGATAAGTCTGTTCTTCACTGACATAACATCCGGTTTGTTCATTATAAAAGGCGTTATGAATCAATGGTCTTATTTCTCCCAATTTATTAGTACACAAAACGATATCTTCTGTTTTTCCCAAAACTTGAGCTGCTTGCCGTTGTATATCCCACAAATAAACCCGATAGCAATTATTAAAAAATTCTGCCATTTCTTTCGACGGCCAATTATTGGTATCCATACCTCTTCCTGGCGGAACCCAATCACCTATGGATTGCCACGGCTCATTTCCAGACCGGAAAATTCCATCCACACATCTCGATTCAAAATTTTTCAAATAGAGCATCATGGAAGGATAAATCTCTTTCAAAAAAGCAGAATCTTCATAATATAAATAATTTCTCCAGGTAATAGCCGCAACAAGCCCTGCCCATCCGGGACCGCCGCCTCCCTGATAATTCGGAGCAACATTAGGCATTGCACCCGTTGTCTTATCCTGACGCAACACCCAATCCTTCACAAATTTTCGGTAAAACAACGGCATATAATAATTCATAATAGAACTTTCCACCGATACTTGACCATCTCCATAACCTAAACGTTCCCGCGTTGGACAATCCACATATACAGCCCCTTGATTCAAACAACGCATTGTCCAATCATTTATCTTATGCATTCTCATTAATAACGTATCGGAACAATCAAAAGAACCTGCCAGTTTCAAATCGGTCTCTACAAGAAATGCGACTGCATCCAAGGGTTTTTCTTTGAGACCACGCACAATGATATATCTGAATCCCAACGGATTGAATTTCGATTCGAAAACCTCTTCCCCTTCTCCTGCAGCAATGTACATACTGTGTTGATTATATGTGGTATAACGAACCGTATCTTTCCCAAAACGGAACAGTGATTCTCCTCCACATTCCCGAACGACTCCAGCTGGTGTATTCACTGCTCGAGGGGAATTCCAACGGACATCAGAGAAATACAACATCACCGTATCACCCCGTTGTAATGAGGGAAAAGTTATTTTATATCGTCCGGTCAATGCTGTCCCAAAATCAATTTCATAACAATCATCTTCCAATGCTGTTATTGACTTATATCTTATTGAAGAATTCTCCCGATTCAACTCACAAGGCTGAGCTTCCAATACAGGAGACGGCTGTGGTAACACCTGAGCATTAGACCAAGCAGAATCATCAAATTTCAAAAGATTCCACTCCGAATTAGCATATCGGGCATCATAACATTCTCCTCCGAATTGAGACCAATCCCAACTTCCTAAAGTCGAATAACAACTGGCTGAAACCTTCCACGAGTTATCTCCGTCTATAATAATATTCCCTTCCTTTTGTGGTATTTCACAATGAAAAGCAACCGGGATAGGACCCATACCATACCATCCCTTGCCTAACCAAATGGCAAATATATTCTCTCCCTTTCGAAGATATTTTTTTATATCATAAGTCACATAAAAAGAACGTTTGTCCTTACCAGCCACCGATGGACTTAATACATCATTCCCTACTTTCTTCCCATTAATATACAATTCATAATACCCGGGAGTACTTATATCTGCATAAACATTTTCAGTAGGAATATTCTCCAAAAAACACTTTTTACGAAACCAAATAGACCCTACACAATCTACCCTATCGTTAGGATTGGTATATCCCATCCATTTCATTTCAGGATTTTTCAACACTTGACGCCATTGCGCCGTTTGACTCCATGCTGTTTCCCTACCCTGATTATCCCATATTTTTACTTTCCAATAATAAGATTTATACGGTTTTAATGTTTCTCCGGAATAAGCAACTTGTACAGAACGATCCGACATAACTTTTTCCGAATCCCATATGTTCCCTATATTTTTATCCAATAATCGTTCATCATCAGCAACAAGGATACGGTATGCCTGTTGCGATACATTTCTTTCACCACTCACGATTTGCCATCCCAAGAAAGGAGTTTCATTTTCAATAGCAATGGGATTTGTACGATAATCACATGTAAGATTATTCACTTCTATATTCTGTCTGCATCCTACAAACAGCAAAACTCCGAGAAAATTCCACCATAAACATTTCATAATCTTCTTCTTTTATTCAAGTATGTTTATCTTATTCCTTATTTTTCAACAGACCTTTTTTATACAACTTATTCTGTCAAGATAAATTTAAAATACCGACGTTTCATCGATTTATCTCCTGACTTTATATTATATGTAATCTGATAAGTTGAATCTATATTTGTATCAACTTGCCAATAATCATTTCCATAACTTTCTTGAACAATCGGTTTCCAATCTCCTCCTGTCTTCTCTAATAAGACCGGTCGTTTATAATGTGATAATCCGGTAATAGTCAGCGGAAGATAACCTATTCCTCCCTTCACCGAAAAAACGGCTGTATCACATTCTGATTTTATAACTATTGGATACGAATGCAAAACATCTCCCTTAATTCCATTTATTTCAAGATCGTTATTAACTGATTCCCGCCATACTAACTCCCACGGTTCCCTATTTTCTAAATATTGAGCAAATTGAAAATCCGTACCATAATAATCTTTTCTTTCTACAGGAAAGACTAATAACTCTATTTCTGCTTCTATAAAATCCCCTTGTTGTAAGGAATGACAGTCTTCTGAAAGGGTAATTGAAATAATAGAACTTTTAGGGCCATGTGTTCCGGTTACTGAAGGTAATTCCTGCCAATAAGGGGGCATATTTTCTTGTCCATTAATTTTAGCATTCCATTTTCGGAGAATCATCCCTCTGTTTCCTCCTTTAAAATGACCTTGTTGCTCGGGAGACAGTTGAGAGTCACTAAAAGAAAACCACGGCATTTGACCTGAACAAGCAGTTAATTTTCCAAAATAATCCATTTCCTTATCCGGAGCGTTCAATGCTTCCCATTCTTGAAGCAATCCTTTTTTATTTCCAGTAGCCAAATGTCTCGAAAAAGAATAGTGATAAGTAGCCGCAGCCATTTGTATTAAATCCAATCGATTAAATACCACCTTCTCATTTACATCCATACGAAGTTTGTAAATACCCCGAAGATAATCGTCAGACCTGAAAATCGTCGTTACATACGAAAAATCTATTTTATGATTAAGCATATGACCGGAATAAACCACCTCTGTCAAATTTGGACAATTACGTTTATATTCCGTCTTTACCGAAGTATGCCAAGCTCTTCGACCATCTTCTTTTGTCAAATTAAAGAAATCAGCACCTCCGACATTGCCTGTCCATTTCCCCTTATCTCCTTGAGGAGAAACGACATAAAGAGGTCTAATATCCAAAACAGGAGCCCCGGATTGATCCAAATCCGGCTCATAACAAACACTTTCCCCCCAGGCACCCATTGCTGATTGATCCCATTGTTGGTTTTGGCCCCAACCAACCAAACACAACTGAGCATGGGAAACAGCAGGAATATTTCCCCAAAAGGCATTCACAGAGACATACTCATACTTAACTGTACTTTTAGGAGGAATTACCAATTCGGTTATACCATGATACCAAGGTCCCCGATAACGGTGAGCATCATATTGATTAAAATCGACGGTATGCCAATTTTTTGACAATTGGACGGGAATACCTGTCGGGAATCCTTCCATATCTCTTATGATTGCAGAAATCCCGGTAATCCCAAACACCTCCTTTTCTTTGGAAAAATTCAATCGAACACGTTTTTCAATATCATCTGTATTTTCAACAGAAAAAACTACTTGCTCCATCCGTTGGTTATCTTTCTGGAAATTCTCTCCCACGGCATCATTACGTAATTCGATTCGATACCACCCCATGTCCGGTTCGTATTGTACTTTAAGGGTTGTATCCAACGGCAGCAATTGGTGTGCCTTAACAACGACAGGACTACTTTCCTGCACAACAACTTCATCTTGCTTCCTATCAATCTGCTGAATTGGATATATAATCAAACCCAATTTTACTTTTTCTCCTGCTTTTAATTTTTCAGAAGAAACATATTTGGCGGTAACTTGTTGACCATTTATATCCAACATCGTCGATTCCGGAGTTTTCATAATAACAAAACCATTCCCGGTTCGGGAATTTTTATAGAGAGCAGAGGTTGTACTTTTTTTACTTAACTTATATTCTGAAGGGACAATAAAATTTACCACTGCAGTATTAGCTCGTAAATTTACTGAAGGTAATAATTGAAGCATTAATAATAATCGGTCTCCATAAACGGCAATATCTAATCCACTGTGATGAGGGTCACAACCTGTTAATCCAGGAATCCAATTGATATAACGATGTTGCAAGAATCTCCCGCTATGGATTAACTGACAATCTTCTGTCCTTCCTGACGATTGGGTACAAGGGAAAAGAACGCCAGCTGTCTCTATTCCAAATGACAACTGAGGGACGAGTTCATCTTCCAATTTTTCATTTGTAAAAGAAAATGAAGTAAAATTCAATCGATCATAATCAAACACAAACTTGAACTGTGAGGTTTCTACGGCAAACAAATGGGGTTCAGACTCCTTTACCGAATTTACCCACCACATATAAGTATGATTATAGGACTGCCCATTAGTAATATGACATGAAAATACAGCTGAAAAAAGGAAGAACAAACCTCTTTTTAGCAATCTCAAAATATTTTGTCCCATTGAAAACATAATTTTACTACTTTCAACCCCGAAATTAGAATATACTTTTAACCGATAGAACTATCTTATTCGTAACAATACGGCCACTTTATCCTGCATATTTGACAAATTAAGATCCCATAAACCATCCGTTCTTTTTGTTAAATTGGCAGAAGCTCCCTGTACTGCTGCTATACGGATACCATCTTCTGCATAAAGAATAATCTTCCCATTGCGTAATGATACAGGAGTAAGTTCAATCCACATTTCTTCTTTTGCCATATTGAAAGGAGACGTATTCATTCTCCATACGTTACCAATCTCCTTCTCTCCCTGTAATAAATGTAAGTTCGTAGAAATAATCTGTATTTTTTCATTTGTTACAGGTCTTACTGCCATATGTAAGCAAGTGTGAGGTTTCTGATTCAAAACAGATATATTTCCTTCCATGATTCCCATATAACTATCTGTCCAAAAATTATAAACATGACACCTATTTTCTGTTCTTAAACCAACCTCTTCAAATTCAATGGTTCGTGTTTGAAGTGAATCAGACCAATTAAATAAGGTAACCAAAGAAGAACGACGGTCAAACCTATCTATTGGATAATAAAACAATGAAGGAATACCTATTTCAGGAGCTGTCATATAATCAGCTATTTCTGCCGCCTTACCCGCAGTAGGAAGGGCTTTTGCCAACATATTGTAACGACTCGGAGTAAGAGATTGTAAAGAATCGGAAAACATAACATAACCTCCTCCCAAGAAATTGGCTGTCACATGCATCTGCAACTCCTCTTCCGACAAACTACTTTGTTTTTCCCGTAAATTAAGACAATCCGGATCATTTACCCACCAACGACGATGAAATGGCAAATGCAAAATACTCGACCTACAACCATTTAAAACAGACTCCCAGTTAGGATTGACATCTGGGCCTGTTCTCCCCGCCCTGACACAACCTATAACAAGAGGAAAAACGCCTTTATCTCCCTGACAATTAGCTATAAACACACTATCTCCAACAGCATTAGCAATAACTTTATAAAAATTTCTCATTGCCTGAAAAGAAGTAATACTACGGTCCGAACGGTTACTTCCCGGTTCTGTATTAAAATCCAATTTAAAATATTTAAAGCCCCAATCCTTTACAATATAACGAAACAAAGTATCGATATGGGCAAGAAAATCTTTATTCGTCAAGTCAAATGTATGTGTTTTCTCTCCCCAATTATACATGGTTTTATAGTAAGAGCCGTCCTCATTCTTATCTACCCATTCCGGGACTTTTTTCATAATATCAGAATTTTCATGAACCAGTGCAGCTGCAATCCACAATCCCGGTATCAATCCATTATTTTTGCATACATCGGTTATATATCTCATACCATGAGGAAAAAACGGACGCAATGTTGTCCAATCTCCCGGTAAAGTAAAATATCCGTCATCCAACAACATCAACTGAAAAGGTAAATCTTTAATCTCTCCTGCCTGACGAGCAAAGTCCACAACAACATCTTCCGTAATGTCATTATCTATAAACGGATTAAAACCATACCAACTACACCAACCGGCAAAAGATTCTCCATCCACCACAGCTCCAACTTCTTTCCCCGTAGCTGAAATCAATTCTTGTAAATCCCCCCATACTTTCCCCTTCTTTATATGTAACGCTTCTGCATAACGAGTTTCACCAGGTTTCAAATCTACATCCATATATACAGAAGCCGTAAAATGAGGTTTATCCTGCGAAAAATCATAAACATAAGTTCCCCAAGCCTGTTTTATTGAATATCCTAACGTATATTCTTCCCGAGAATCTTTATTATGCAAACACAGAAAAGATTGTGCCGACAATTGTTTATTTTCTTTTTTTGCCGCTATTCCCAACCACTCCAACTTATCTATATTTCCACACAAAGCTCTTGTATTCTCCCATTCACCTTTAAATTGAGGGCCTAAAGGGAGACTCAATAAAGCTACATTATTAAATGTAATTATTTTAGGAGATTTATTTTTTACCCATCCATTTACTGTTGTCCAATTACAAGAATCATAAGTAATCACCTCAACACCAAACTCCAATTTATCTTCTGACTGAAATTGATAACTTCGGCACTGACCACTTCCAAATGTAGAAGTAATGGGTTTTACCGACTCCCGGAAACAAGACATATTTATCGTCGAATACTCTTTTCCATTACATACGAATATGGTTTCCGCATCCTTGATTATTTCTTCTCCAGACACAGGGTCCTCAATTGAAATAGTCGATCTCTCCTGAGCCAATCCCAATAGAGTTAATAATACAAAAGAACAAACGCAAACAGATACTTTTTTCAGCATAATTCAATATTGATTATTTAGATATTATTCTAAAATCCTACCAAAAACTATCTATTCAAGCCTTTTAAGCAATGAGTTTTACCATAACTGCATGATACTTAAAAGACAGAAAAATCTAATCTGCCCAAATTGAAAATTCAATAAAGGCTATCAAGGATCTTTTTAATGATACAAAATTGACAATATGAATTTTATTTATGCTTAAAAAATTGACACAACACTATACAAAATTGACACAATAGGGGCAAAAAATATTTTCAATTACAGAAAAAAACTTCAATCTTATTAAAATTTATCCTATATATCCCTATTGCAAAAAAGAATGTTATTTTTTCTTTCTTAAAAACAAGTGAGCCTCAGAAAAAATCAAAAACAACGCTCCTTCAAAAAATACACAGCCGGCCTGAAGAATCACACTTTTATACGAGAAACATTCCAATTCCCTTCAAAATCTTCCGTAACAACACTTAAACTTTCAATCCAGTCTCCTGAATTAATGTACAAAATATCCTTAATGTATTTTTTTTCAGGTTGATGTATGTGTCCGCATATAACCCCGTTACATTGGTGTTTTCGAGCTATTTCCACAATATTCCTATCAAAACTACTCATTTTGGAAACATACTGTTTCACTTTATCTTTCAACATCTTAGAAATAGAGAAATACTCTTTCCCATGTCTTCGGCGATAATCATTATAATGCCGATTAATTTGTAACAACAAAGAATACAGTTTATCTCCCAACTTGGACATCCATCGAATGTGTGAAGTAACACTATCAAACATATCTCCATGAAAAACAAAGAATTTCATTCCCATACTCTCATGAATATAATTACGTAAAATGGAAAAATTTCCATACGAAAAAGGAGCTACATTATCCAGAAAATCATCATGATTTCCCCGTATATATATAATTTCCGTATCTCGTTGAATATCCAACATCAGAGTAATAAAAGAATTATACGTATGTTTCCAACGTTTTCTATTTCGAACCAAATGCCAACCATCTATAATATCTCCATTAAGAATTAGTTTTTCACAACTGTTTTCTTTTAAAAAATTCATAGCTTCTATGGTGTGGGAAAATTTTGAACCGATATGGATGTCCGATAAGACGATGGTTTTGTATTTCTTCATACTCATTTTATCAGAAAAGTCATGGAACAAAGGTAACGTTTTATTTCGAATAAACAGGATTATATTCCTCCTGGGAAAGAAGGATTTTTTCTGAATTTCGAAGATTCTGTTTTAACAACGATTTTTTTTCAAGAGAATTATGTACTGTTAGCGAAAAAACATTATCTTTACACTATTCATAAAAAAAATTAAAATGGAACTGTTTGTTGTTATTTTTCTTGTAGTGTTGGGATTATGTTTGTTGGTAGCGGAAATTTTATTCATTCCTGGTATTACGGTAGCGTTGGCAGGAGCAATAATTTCTTTTATAGTTGCCATAGTTCTGACTTACTACAACTTTGGGCTCTCCTGTTCATTATGGGTGATGGGGATAAGTGTCGTATTAAGCATTATTACCGTCCTTTTATGTATGCGTCAGAAAATGTTAAAAAAAATATCTCTGAATGAATCTATTACGTCTTCTGTTTCTCAAAAAGCGGAAGATATTGTTCCTCTTGGGGCAGAAGGAATCTGCCAAACCAGATTAGCTCCGATGGGAACAGTAATGGTAAATGGGAAAATATTGGAATCAAAAACCTATGATGGCTATCTGGATGCCAAGACTCAAATTAAAGTAGTAGGTTTTGAAGATTCAGTAGTTATTGTATCACCCTTGAAATAACTTAAATAATTTTAAATATATGGATTTGACTTTTATTGTGGTCATCGCTGTTTTGATCATTGTTTTTTTAGCAATTATTCTTTATTTCATTCCTATTGGACTATGGTTTTCCGCCACTGTATCCGGAGTACGCATCAGTTTGCTGCAACTGGTACTGATGCGGTGGAGAAAAGTTCCACCTTCTACCATTGTTTCTTCCATGATTGAAGGAACAAAAGCCGGATTGGAACTCAACGCGTCTCAATTGGAAGCCCATTATTTGGCAGGAGGAAATGTTCCCAATGTGGTTCATGCCTTGGTTTCAGCACAAAAAGCAAATATCAGTCTCGATTTCAAAATGGCAACAGCCATCGATATTGCAGGACGTAATGTTTTTGAAGCAGTACAGATGTCTGTGAATCCTAAAGTAATTAATACCCCTCCTGTATCTGCCGTCGCAAAAGATGGTATTCAGTTAGTAGCAAAAGCTCGCGTTACTGTTCGGGCAAACATTAAACAATTAGTAGGAGGTGCGGGAGAAGAAACGGTTTTAGCTCGTGTAGGTGAAGGTATTGTTTCTTCTATTGGTTCTTCTGAAAGTCATAAGACGGTATTGGAAAATCCTGATTTTATATCTAAAGTAGTATTAAGTAAAGGTTTGGATGCTGGAACCGCATTTGAAATTCTATCTATTGATATTGCAGATATTGATGTAGGACGAAATATTGGAGCTGTATTACAAATGGATCAAGCCAATGCCGATAAAAATATCGCACAAGCCAAAGCAGAGGAAAAACGGGCTATGGCTGTCGCTTTAGAACAAGAAATGATTGCTAAAGCTCAAGAAGCTCGGGCCAAAGTAATTTTGGCAGAAACAGAAATTCCATTGGCTATTGCAGAAGCATTTCGTAATGGGAACTTAGGCATTATGGATTATTATAAATTAAAAAACATACAGGCAGATACCTCCATGCGAGAATCTATTGCAGCTCCTGTACAAACGACAGGAACCGATAATAAGATGGAAAAATAATAGATTATTTATCTGATATATAACAAAGGAGGTGTGTTAAATTTTATGACACACCTCCTTTGTTATATACCGGATATAAGAAATTACTAAATAAACAACCGGAATTTATCTATTTAAACGACAGAAAAGATTAATAATCATACCATCATTATTATTGTTTTTGAGCAATAATAATGACAGGATTGTAAGTAAGAGGCACTTCTTCCGAAGGAAGTCCAAAACATTGAATATACTTTTGACAAAATTCTTCCACTGTTTTTTTATTCCAATTATAAGAAGCAATCCCATTTACGCCTGTTTGGCGGATATGTCGCAATACATCAAGTGGATGTTTGAAACGAAGTTCTTTATTATAGGTTTCCTGAAATAAGACATCATAACCCGCATCCGAAATAAAAGAAATCAACGTATCCAATAAGGTATATTCAAGACCTATTCCCGTAATTGACCGTATCTCATGGAAATTATCAATTCCAAAAGAAGATATGGCCAAGATTCCGCCTCTTTTTTGTTGCAACTTTGAGAAGAATTTTTGCGGATTTTCAAACCATTGTAACGCAGAAGCAGAAGCAATTAAATCAAACGGGCCTTGAAAATCCAATATTTCTGCATCTCCCCATTGATATTCCACGGAATAATTTTTCCCTTGTATAATACAATCAATGAATGGCTGGACATCCTCAACCAAATCATTGATAGTCCATCGAATTTGAGGGAATAAAGGAAGCAGTCTCGAAGTTAACAATCCCGTTCCTGCGCCAAATTCCAATGCTTCTTGTATTGAATGAGAAGAAGTATATTGTTTAATCAGAACAGCTAATTCAGCACATATTTCTTGTTGTATTACAGCATATTTATTATAGGAATAGAGCCGTTTAGCAAAACGTTTTTGTATTAAATCTTTATTTATATGGATTTGATTCATGAATTTAATAGTTGTTGAAGGATTTTTATCCCATCCATAGAGAAAGGATAATGTTGCCCTGTTTTCCACGAAATAACAGGAACATTTTTTTCATTCCAATAATTCATCACATGAACAGGAGGGAAAATAGTATCTTGTTCACTGATTATTGCATGATTCCATTGTAACAAATCCGGTAATGAATTCTGAGATAAACGATTTAATGTTTGCAACTCATCTATTAACTCAGGTAACGTTCTATTGGGCAATTCTTCTTCAGTTACCGGCCATCCATACATATTTCTACAAAACTTTTCCATACCTCCTTTTTCTATTCCATTCAAAGTGACTTGAAAAATTCGTCTTGGAATACCATATTTATCATCTATGGGATGAGGTGTTCCATTAACAGCTATGATTGGATGACATAAAGACAGTTGAGGGGATAGATATGCTGCTGCCCATACTCCGAACGACCAAGCAATAACTGCTTTTTCCCGGTAGTTTTTCAATATTGCTGGAATTAAATCTGAATTAGTAAAATTTCGATAATCGCATATGGTCAATACATCATATCCTTCCATCTTGAAATTACGAACAGTATGGGAACTGCAAGACCACCCTAAAAAAAGCAGAATGATTTTGGAATTTCCCTGATGAACAAGCCAATCTAATTGCATGATTTTAAAATAGAAATAAAATTAAGTATATCATCTTCGTTTAGACCTGACGTCAAGGATACCCGTATCCTTTCCCTGTTTTTAGGAACGGTCGGACATCGAATAGCCGTCACCCAATAACCTCTTTCCCGTAATGCCTTAGCCCATTCCAACACTTGAAAATTTCCCGGAACAATAACAGGTAAAATATGTGATTCGGAAGGACAATCGGAAAGGGCATTACGCAATAATTTTCGATTGTTTTCCAATACATTCCGTCGTTCTGTAAAAGAAGGTAGTTTATCTATTAAAAACTTACTCCACATTAAAGAAATAGGGGGTAAAGCCGTAGAAAAAATCAACGTTCTCATTTTATTGACCAAAACCTGTTTGGCCTCTTCACTACAAATAACAAAAGCTCCCTGAGAACAAAGGGCTTTTCCTAAGGTCCCTACAATATAGTCAATCTGTTCCGTTACTTTCTGTTCTTCGCAGATACCACATCCCGATTCGCCCCGAACACCAAAAGCATGAGCTTCATCAACATATAAACAAAGGTCATACTGTTGTTTTAATTTTGACAACTCCTTTAATGGAGCAATATCTCCGTCCATACTGAATATGGACTCTGTAACGACATAAACGCGATTATAATCATTCCTTTTTTTCTCCAACAGTTGTCTTAAATGGTCCATATCATTATGCCGGAAACGTTCCCAATGACAACGACACAAACGGAGTCCCTCGATAATACTGGCATGAACCAATTTATCTGCGAGAACCAAATCTCCCGACTCTGTAACGGCCGGTAATAAACCGCTATTTAATAAAAATCCGGAACCCAAAACCAATGCGGACTCTCTTTTGTACAATTGCGCTAAAGTAGTCTCCAACGCAGTATAATCAACACTGTTCCCTGTCATAAGACGAGAAGATGGATTACTTAAAATGAATCGTTCCTGAAGATTTATCTCATTGAAAAACTCGACTTGAAACATCGTATCGCTCAACACCAAATAATCGTTTGAGGATAAATTTAAATATGGTTTGTTTCGATATATTATATATTTTTGCTGAGTATGGGTTTCTAATAATTGCCGTAAATTTCCTTCGTCTTTTAAGGTCTGGAGTATTTGTTTCATCAATTTATTGTTCTTGTTCCGGCAGAGGGAAGGAATGGGTTGGGTCCCTTTCAAAAAAATCCCTGCCCGATGTTTACGGAGGGTAAAGATAATTTTAAAAATGGAATTAACGAAACTGAAAGAAAAAATCAAAAACGGTTATGCCATCTCTTTTGAAGAAGCGATAACATTATCTGAAATAGAAGATAAAGAAGCATTATATGCCTTAGCAGGAGAATTGAGACTTCACTTTTTAGGACGCAATTTTGATACCTGTTCCATTATGAACGCACGATCCGGACGATGCAGCGAAGATTGTAAATGGTGTGCGCAATCTGCCTGCTACCATACAAAAGTAGAAGTTTATCCTTTAGTCTCTTTAAACGAGGTCATGGAACAAGCATGTTATCATGCGAAACAAGGGGCCCGACGTTTTTCCTTGGTCACCAGCGGTCGAGCAGTCAATTCAGCCGAGACACAACGTTTGGCCGAAATTTACCGCGCAGTAAAAAAAGAAGTTCCTGTCAAGTTGTGTGCTTCATTAGGTTTATTAAATAAGGAACAACTACAACTTTTACGGGAAAGTGGCGTAGAACGATATCATTGTAATCTTGAAACAGCCCCTTCTTTCTTCTCTTCCTTATGTACCACACATACGGTAGAACAAAAGATACAAACTTTACGTTGGGCACGTGAAGCGGGATTAAAAATTTGTTCAGGAGGAATTATTGGTATGGGGGAAAATATGAAGCAACGTATAGAATTAGCTTTTGCCTTACGGGATTTGAAAGCAGATTCTATCCCTGTCAATATTTTAAATCCTATTCCAGGAACTCCTTTGGAAAATATGCCTCCATTAACCGATGAAGAAATCTTAGTTACATTCGCTTTATTCCGTATCATCAATCCTACGGCTCATATTCGTTTTGCAGGAGGACGTTCCAAAATCTTACATATTCAAGAGAAAGCTATGCAAAGTGGTATCAGTGCTGCTTTAATAGGTAATTTATTAACAACTGTGGGACCTGACATGGAAAACGATCGCCAAACCATCGAACGTTTAGGCTTTGTTATCATGTAAGGTTTAGTTCTGAATCTATTTGGATATCCGGCAGAATTATATTACCTTTATAACATGATTTTTCCAATTTTGAAGTTGGGGAAAATATAGGTAGATAAAATTTACCCTAAACAAAACACAAGCAAGAATGAACAAATTAAAGATAGGAGATGTTGCTCCCGATTTCACTACTTTGGATGAAAATGGGAATACTGTTTCATTGTCTGATTATAAGGATAAAAAATTAATATTATATTTTTATCCCAAAGACAACACTCCCGGATGTACTGCCGAAGCATGTTCTTTACGTGATGGCTATGATACATTACAAGAAATGGGATTTCATTTGTTAGGAGTTAGTCCTGACAGTGCCGTTTCTCATATTCGGTTTAAAGAGAAACACCGATTACCCTTCCAATTAATTGTAGATGAAGATCATCAAATAGCAACATCTTATGGAGTATGGGGAGAAAAGAAATTCATGGGGAAAACCTATATGGGGATTTTACGAACCACTTTCGTAATAAATAATGGAATAATAGAGAAAGTATTTGATAAGGTAAATACCAAAGACCATTCATCTCAGATTATCGATTCATATAAATAAAAATATGGCAGAAAAAGAAGTTAAGAAAAAAGCAGATATTTCGGCGGATAAATTAAAAGTTTTGGCCGCCGCCATGGATAAAATACAAAAAGATTTTGGGAAAGGCTCTATCATGCGTATGGGCGACCAGTCTGTAGAAAACGTACCTGTTATTCCTTCTGGTTCCATTGCATTAGATGCTGCTTTGGGGATAGGTGGATATCCTCGAGGACGAATTATCGAAATTTTTGGTCCTGAATCTTCCGGTAAGACCACTTTGGCTATTCATGCCATTGCTGAAGCCCAAAAACAGGGAGGGATTGCAGCTTTTATAGACGCGGAACACGCTTTTGACCGTTTTTATGCCGAAAAACTGGGCGTAGATATGGATAATTTGTTGATTTCTCAGCCTGATAATGGAGAACAAGCTTTGGAAATAGCGGAACAATTAATCCGTTCAAGCGCCGTAGATATCATCGTAATAGATTCCGTAGCTGCATTAACTCCCAAGGCCGAGATAGAAGGCGATATGGGGGAAGCGAAAATGGCATTACAAGCCCGATTAATGTCTCAAGCTTTGAGAAAATTAACCGGGACGATTTCCAAAACAAATACCATGTGTATCTTCATTAATCAATTACGAGAAAAGATAGGTATTTCCTATGGAAACCCCGAAACAACGACAGGAGGTAATGCCTTAAAATTTTATGCTACGGTACGTATCGACATTCGAAAAGGGACAGCCATTAAAGACGGAGAAGATCAGTTGGGGTCTCGGGTAAAAGTAAAAATAGTCAAGAACAAGATGGCACCTCCTTTCCGACGTGCCGAATTTGATATTATTTATGGCGAAGGAATCTCTCGGCTTGGAGAAATTATGGATATTGCTATTGATGAAAATATCATAAAGAAAAGCGGTTCCTGGTTTTCCTATGGAGATTTAAAATTAGGACAAGGCAGGGAGAATGTGAAAATAGCTCTTCAAGCAAATCCTGAAATGCTGGCTGAAATTGAACAAAAAGCCATTGAAGCCTATGCTAAACGAGATAAATAAAAGTATCTCAAAGTGATGCGAAAAGAGTGAACTTAAAAACAAGTTTATGTTTTCGGAAAAGGACGATATCATTATCAGGGAACGTTTTGACGATTTGTTGAATGCTTGTGCATCGATTTGTAAGAAACCTCAGGATCGGGATTTTATCATTTCAGCATTTGAATTTGCCAATAAGGCTCACTGGGGAGTTCGAAGAAAATCGGGAGAACCGTATATTGTTCATCCTATTGCTGTAGCGAAAATTGTCGTATCAGAAATTGGATTGGGCGTTAAATCCGTAGTTTCTGCTTTGTTGCATGATGTAGTAGAAGATACTGATTATACGGTAGAGGACATTGAACGAAAGTTTGGGAAAAAAATAGCTATGATGGTGGATGGCTTGACAAAAATGAAAAAAGCCGGAGACTTAGCGAATAATAGTTCCGAACAGGCAGAGAATTTTAAAAAAATGCTGCTTACACTGTCCGATGATGTACGAGTAATCATTATCAAATTGGCTGACCGGTTGCATAACATGAGGACATTGCAATCCATGCCGCAACATAAACAGGTTAAAATTGTCAGCGAAACAATTTATTTGTTTGCTCCCTTGGCACATCGACTTGGATTATACAAGATAAAAACAGAGTTAGAAGATTTAAGTTTAAAATACAGTTTTCCCAATGATTATGCACAGATAGCGGCCAAACTATCTGAAACAGCTGCCTCTCGTGATCAATTCATAGAAAAATTCAACCGTCCCATCATAGAAAAATTAAAACAAAACGATATTGAATTTGAAATTACAGGACGGGTAAAATCCATCTATTCCATCTGGAAAAAGATGCAGCGAAAACAAGTTACGATTGATGAAATATACGATTTGTTTGCTATTCGAATAGTATTCAAACCTACCGCAGTCGTCCCGGAAAAATCACAATGTTGGCACATTTACTCTTTGATAACAGATATTTACAAACCTAAACCGGATCGTATCCGCGACTGGGTGAATATTCCCAAAGCGAATGGCTATGAAGCCCTCCATTGTACGGTTATGGGTCCTGACGGTATCTGGGCTGAAGTGCAAATTCGTTCCCAACGAATGGATGAAATAGCAGAAAAAGGGTTTGCTGCTCATTGGAAATATAAAGATCGAGGAGCCGATCAAGAAGGAGAACTGGATAAATGGATTAAAGAGGTACGAGATGCGCTGAATGGTCCCACAGAAGATGCTGTGGAATTTTTGGATGAATTTAAATTAAACCTATACACTTCAGAGATTGTTGTCTTTACCCCTAAAGGAGATACCCGAACATTACCCAAAGGAGCCATTGTATTGGATTTTGCCTACGAAATCCATACCAATTTAGGAAATCGAGCGATTGGTGCTAAAGTGAATTACAAGATGGAGTCTCTTTATAAAGAGCTAACCAGTGGTGACCAAATAGAAATTATCACCTCCAATACCGCGAAACCTAAAGTAGAATGGTTGGATTATGTAGTTACGGCAAAAGCGAAACAAGCCATCAAATCATCGATTAAACGTGAAATGGACAACAACATCCAACGGGGAATTGCCATGTTTGATGAAGCTTTGAAAAAGCACAGGGTTCCGCCCAGTGCACGGGTTTTCAGAAAAATACTTCCTGTATATAAATGTGCCAACAAAGAAGAATTTTACAGTAAGGTAGGAGCCGGAATTATTCAGTTGGATAATTTGGGGAAAGTATTGCGGGAGAATGCAACAACCAAGTTAATTAAATATTGGAATTTACAATTTTCCAATACAATCAAGTTCTTAGGAAATCTTTATCACTCTCCCTCATCAACAAGCAATGAGCAATCTTATAAAATAGCTGAATGCTGTAATCCCATTCCCGGAGATGAAGTTGTCGGGTTTAAAGAGGATGATGGTACGATTGTCGTACATCGAAAAGATTGTGATATCGCAATAAAGCAAGCAGCCCAACAAGGGGACAGAATTGTTCAAACCAAATGGTCTTCCGAAAAAATCATTTCCTATCTATGTACCATAGAATTAAGAGGGACAGACCGTATGGGAATATTATTGGATGTTTCCCAAGTTATCACCTCCCAATTGAATGTAAATATTCGGAAATTGTATATTGAAAGTCACGATGGAATATTCGAAGGATATATCTCATTGTATGTAAAAAACCGGCAGGATTTACTGAACCTGATGAATAAAGTCTCTTCTGTCAAAGGAGTAGAAAGTGTAAATCGGGTGGATAATGCAATCGTAAATGAACGAACAGCTGGATAATGAAAGGAGAATCTTATGGGTAGCAGTACTATTTTTATTATTTTGGCATTGATTATTTGGGGAGCATCCCGATATATGAAAAAATCATGGGATATTGATGAAGAAGAAACGACCCCTTATGAACCGGAAATACCGGAAGATACAACCATTCCATCCTCCCCTACTCCTCCACCGTCTCCTACTTTCTCTTATGAAAAAGAGAATCCTGAAGAACAAATATATTCCGAACAGGTTGTTCCTATCCCCTCAATCAAGGAAGCAACATCCATGGAAAATTTAGAACTTCAAAAAAAATTGGCAGCCTATACCAATCAGGAAATACCCCATGTTCCTTTATCTGTTGCTCCCATTCGAAAGACAGAACCTATTGTTTCGTGGGGAACAGAAATTCGTCAAAATTTTGATTTAAGGAAAGCAGTGGTATATTCTGAAATACTAAATCCAAAGTATAAAGAATATTAATATCTATTGATTATTTCAACAAATATTTTCATATAAAAGGAGTGTGTTAAATTTTATGATTTGACACACTCCTTTTATAAAATCAAAACATTGTGAAAATAACAGAAGTTTACTAAATGCCCCAATCCAAACTACCCAAATAACGTAGTCGTTGAGAATGAAGACAGATCCCTATCTACAAAATATTGTATGTTCAGAAATATTATATTACATTCGTAATACAAATTTATATCTCTTTGGAATATGTTAGTAAAAAGTTTCGGAAGTGCGTTACAAGGCATTGATGCCCTTATGATTACAATTGAAGTCAACGTATCTCCGGGCGTACAGATGTTTATTGTCGGATTACCGGACAATGCCGTTAAAGAATCTCAACAACGTATTTTCTCGGCTTTTGAAAATAATGGTTATCGTGTTCCAGGGAAGAAAGTAGTTGTCAACATGGCTCCGGCCAATATAAAAAAAGAAGGGTCTTATTTTGATCTTCCTATCGCATTGGCAATATTGGCTGCATCAGAGCAAATGAAGCAAGAAACATTATCCCGATATGTAGTTATGGGAGAGTTATCTCTGGATGGCTCACTCAAACCAATTCGTGGAGCATTACCTATGGCATTAAAAGCGCGAGAAGAAGGATTCGAAGGATTTATCTTGCCAGAAGACAACGCTCGGGAAGCAGCCGTCGTAGAAGGATTAAAAGTATATGGAGTACGTAATCTCTGTCAGGTAGTAGCCTTTTTTAACGGTTCAGAATCATTATCTCCCTGTAAAATAGATTTACAACAAGAATTTTATTATAAAACCTCTGTTTTTGACTTTGATTTTGCAGATGTAAAAGGGCAACAAGGAATAAAACGGGCTCTTGAAGTAGCTGCAGCAGGAGGACACAATGTATTAATGATAGGTCCTCCCGGTTCAGGAAAAACCATGTTAGCCAAGCGTGTAGCTACAATTATGCCGGCCCTAACATTGGAAGAAGCTTTAGAAACAACTAAAATACATTCTGTAGCAGGGAAAATAGGCGCTCAGGAAGGATTATTGACTAAGCGACCGTTTCGTTCCCCTCACCATACAGTATCCAATGTAGCGTTAGTAGGAGGAGGAACGAACCCTCAACCAGGAGAAATATCCTTAGCCCATAACGGCATTTTATTCTTAGATGAATTACCTGAATATTCTCGTGCCGTATTGGAAGTGATGCGACAACCTTTGGAGGATCGGGAAGTAACTGTAGTGAGATCCAAATACAGTGTTTGTTATCCTGCCAATTTTATGTTAATAGCATCTATGAACCCTTGTCCTTGCGGATATTTGACTCATCCGGGAAAAGAGTGTGTTTGTAAGATAGGTGACATAAAACGGTATATGAATAAAATTTCGGGACCATTATTGGACAGAATTGATATTCACATAGAAGTCATGCCCATCGGGTTTTCTCAATTGACCGCTGTTTCTCCCGGAGAAAGCAGTTCCATAATCAGAAAACGGGTTATGGCTGCCCGAGACATTCAGACAAAACGATTTGCTGGCACTGCTATCCACACAAATTCTATGATGAACAGTCGGATGGTAGAAAAGTATTGTTCCGTTGATAAAGATAGTCAGTATTTATTGAAAACAGCTATTGAAAACATGGGGTTATCTGCACGGGCATATCACCGTATTTTGAAGGTAGCCCGTACAATAGCTGATTTGGAAGGAAGTCCGAAAATTACCAAAAACCATATAGCAGAAGCAGTACAATATCGTTCTTTTGATCGTTCCCAACATATGTTGTAATGAAACCAGATATGCAACGCGAACTACCCCTTTCTTGGACAGAACAAATCAAATTAATGCCGTTTGTTCGAATCACTCTGTTTTTAATCATAGGTATTTGGGCTGAATGGTGGATACTACTGCTTGCTCCTTTATTTCTTTTCCCGAAGCTAAAATTTATTCGAATTTATTTATGTATCTCTTTAACAGGAGCCATCTTAGTACAACTACACCGACAAGACCGAATACTGCCGGAAGAACAAACCATTGAAATAACTGTTGAAATGAGAGATACCATGAAACGAGATTATTTTGAAGCTCGTTTATTATCTTACTCAGATACCTTGTTTCAACATCGACTTCCCGGAAGAGGAAATCTTATCGTTGTCTCAATGGATACCGCTTTAATGCATCATTTTCAATACGGAGACACATTGTCTTTCCGTGCTTATACAGAACCTTTGTTTAAAGATTTTCCTGACATTCGCAGCTACCGTCGAGCGCTTTGGCGACAAGGATTTTCACAATTAGCTATTTGTACGGAAAAAGAAGTTGCTTATGTCCGTTCCCAACGCCGTTATTTACTACGGGATATGGCAACATCAGCGCGTGATTTCGTCATGGCTCGTTATTCTACACTAACTGTTGCAAAGAAAAATATAGGAGTACTGACAGCCATGGTTTCAGGAGATCGTTCCGATTTATCAAAACCGCTCCGTACCCGTTATGCTCATGGAGGTATTGCTCATATTTTAGCAATTTCCGGATTACACGTAGGAGTAATTGCTTTGTTGTTAAATATACTGTTCGGATGGATGAATCGAATATATCAGTTAAGAATCTTCAAAACCGTATTGATTATTCTGCTGTTATGGGGATATGCTTTTTTGACAGGATTAGCCCCTTCCGTCTGCCGGGCATCTCTTATGTTTTCACTATTCCAAATAGCAGCCTTTGGAGTACAAAGTGCTGTCGTTCGTTATAATATATTATTTGCAGCAGCTTTTCTAATGTTGATAATATCTCCTTCTTTAATTTATGATGTTGGTTTTCAACTCTCTTTCTTAGCTGTATATGCTCTATTCTTTTTCATTCCTAAAATAGAAACTTTGATACCTGTCAGCTTTCCTCCTACACTTCGTTTTATCTGTCTTACTGCAATGGCCACACTATCCATACAATTGGTGACGCAACCATTGGTCTCTTTCCATTTCGGTACTTTTTCATGGGTATCACTACTAAATAATATATTAATCGCTTTATTAATACCCATACTGCTTTCAGGAGCTTTTCTGTATTTAATTCATCCGTTTGCATTTATAGACAAGCTGCTTGTCTTCTGTTTTCAATTGATAGATGACGTTTTGGACTTAACTCTATCTTTTCCTGGTGCTGTCATTACGGACAACTATATCTCATTGTCAGGGTTAGTTCTATGGTTATGTTGTTTGGCAGGGTTATTAATGGTCATAGAATATGCGTATGTACACTACTTACAACGAACATTATTCTCTTCCAGATTTCAAAAGCGAAGATAAACAACCATTCCAATTTTATAAATACTCGTTGATTCTCCCAAAGGATATTTCCTTATTTTCTGTTCAATATCAAGACATTTGTTCAAAAAAATCTTTGATTTCTTGCTAAACTTTACACTATGTATCAAGATAATAGAAATTTAAATCGTGCCTAAACAGTTTGCGGTTTGTCTATCTCTAAAAAAAATATTACACTTGCATAAAATTTAATTCTATGATTCAAAGAGTACAAACGCTTTATTTTTTAGCTACGGTTATTTTATCAGTTTTAATGTTGTGTTTACCGTTTGCTACATTACAGATTGTTTCGGGAAATGATACGGAAACAATGAAATTGACCGCTTTTGGTGTCAAACAATATATGGAAAGTAATTCAACTATGGTCGCTCGAACCACTTATTTCGGTATTTTATTAACATTAATTCTCGCTGTTGCCGTATTGATTACCTTTTCTTATAAAAAACGTTGGTTCCAAATCAGGATGTCATTAGCCCTTATGATTATGGAAGTGGGGGCTCAAATTTTTGTCATCTATTATTTGGTAAAACTAAACCAATCTGTAAACATGTTATCCTCTGATATGTCAGTTCAATTTCAATCCTATGCCGTAACTGACATCTTTCCTCTTATTTGTATCATTTTGACCTGGTTAGGATATCGTGGAGTTGTGAAAGATGAAGCATTGATTCAATCCTTAAATCGAATTCGATAATATTTCCCATTAATTTTATTCCCATGATACAAATATATTAGTGGGAATAAAATTAATGGCATAACTCTTTATAAGGACAATAATCACAACTTTGGTTGTTTCTGATAAAAGGAAGTTGAGGGTTAAAAAGCTCCTGCAAAACTTTCTGTAATTCTGCTTCATAACTTTCTGCAATGGAAGAAAAGCGGAGAATTTCCTCTTTCCCTATCAAAACAGTCCCATTATATCCTTCTTGGTTCATGTAACGAGTAAAATAAAGCATTGGAAGGACCTCCTTATTATATCTTCGGGAATAAAGCAATGCATATAACAATATTTGAAAAATAGCAATGCCCGATGTTTGATTTTCAGAATGAAACAATGCAGATAAATGTTGTACTCTATTTTTTAAACTTCCACTTTTATAATCGATTAACCGAATAACACCAGAAGGTAATTCATCTGTTCGGTCTATAATTCCTTTAATCTTAACTTGTTCTGTTTTTCCATTCAACTCAAAAACAATATTTCCTTCTATCTTCTCTTCTGTTGAATTTAACAAGAAAGACAAAGAATTATGAATATCATATTGTAAAACATTTTGAATGTACCGTACTAAAAATCGACGGGATGAAACAATCGCTCCATTATGCTTTACACTTGACTCAAACTGTTCTTGTATATTTTTATTAATTACTTCACATATTTCTGTTTCTGGAATATTTTTCAAGATTTCTATCCCATCAATTTTTCCTTGGATACGTTGATAAATTTCTTGTAATGAAGCATGTAAAATAGAACCGAAGTCAGATGCATCCGGCTCCTCCGTTATTTCAACAGGCTCCTGAATACCTGCTATATAAGATAAATAGAAGGCATAAGGACATTGGATATATTTGTATAAGGCTGAAGGAGAAAGCGCACGTTCTCCTTGTAAATATCGCCTCAATATATTTTGTATGGAATTATCTTTAAAAATGGGCTTATCATTTTGAGTTGTCATGTTTACATGAATATCCATACTCTTTTCTACTATTGTATGCCCTTTTTCCAATCGCAATTGCTGAATAAAACGACTTGGCTCTCCTGATATCAATCCATCATTTTTTGAACAGTAAACGATATCAATATTTTTAGCCCGTTGTAACAATCGATAAAAATAATAGGCATACATGGCTTCATGATAATTCAGAGTAGGAAGCCCGTATCCGTTTCGAAGGTTGGAAGGAATATAAGAGGTGTCAGCAAGGTGTCCCGGGAAATTGTCTTCATTGACAGACAACAACAATACATTTTCAAAATCAAGGTTCCGAGTCTCCAATATTCCCATAATTTGTATTCCGGTTAAAGGATCTCCTTCAAAAGCAATATTGATACGTTTCAAATGCTTCCGCAGAAATGAAAGGAAAGTAGCAATAGAAAGAGATATTCCACAATTTTCAATGGTATTTGTTATCTGTATAAGAGCTTTCTGGGTTTGATACAGATAATCCCGTTCCTGACGACTTTCCTCTTGTCTCTGAAATCCTATGGATACAGCATCCAAGATATTTATCAAATAATCACTGATCTGTTTTGAGTTTAAACATACGGAAAACAAATCATGAAAAAAATCATTTTGCTGCAATGTCTCTACCTCAACATAAATCCTTTGTTTGAGTTGTATATCATCTATTATGTTGTTTATCCATTGTTTTTCCGTTTCAGTAAATATGGCTTGCAGATAAGGATGGTATAATAAACCTACAATATCCTTGTGATAAAATCGTATGTGCCCAGAATCATCCGTAATTCGATTTTGCTGAAGTTGAACTAAATATTCTACTAAAGAATAGGCAGCTGTCAGCTGTAACGGATAACCGGAAGTCACATTGAAATGTTGAATTTCTGGAGGAATGGAATGAAGTATGGGTAAAAGAAGTGACTCATTGGTTAAAACAATAGCTGTCTCTTTCCCCGGAACTTCTCCCTCAGCATTTTTTTGTTGTTCCACTTGTTTCAAAAAGGACCAAACATATTTACATTGTAAGGCATCGGAAGGGGAATTGATGACAGTAATCGTTTTAGGTGCCAGGTAATGAGTCTGAGGTTCTCCCAAAGCACTCGGAAAAAGTTTTCTATTTTCTCGAATAAACAGCCCTGCCTCCTGTGTGGTATCATTAACATAATAAGAATCATCATCCCAGAAAAATAAAGCATTATACTTTTCCTGTAAATGATGAAAAAGTATTTTTTCCGTAGCAGAAAGAGCATTAAAACCAATCACAGCGAATCCGGAGGATGTTTTTTTCAGAAGATCCGACACCTTCCTCTGTTGGATTTTTTCTGCAGCAAAACGATAAATCATCCCGGTATAACCATATCCTGCTTCTTGCAATCGTTTTCTAAAAGCAGAATAAATAGGAAACAATGTATTCCAAACAGATAAAAATGATTTTTGTTGGGCTGAAGAATTTTCCCTGTCCATTCTAAATGTCTTCCAAAAACGGCGTACCGCTTCCGCTTGTTCCGGTTCAAGATATGCAAAAGCACGATCTATATCTTTTAAATCATTAAGATTGACAAAGAGTTGTTCTGCATTCACCAGATAATTATCTATCATATTGAAATCAGAAAGCAATACTTCTCCCCAATAATAGAATGAGTCAAACGACTCTTTATGATATTGAGAATAAATCTTGTACAATTCTGCCAATAAACGTAATCGTTCCGTACTTCTCAAACCTGAAATTTGTTGCATCAATTTGTCAATAGACAAATAATTGGGTTGCCAAATCGGATGATTCGTCAATCTCTTAGCCAACTCTTCATTAAAAAACAATTGAGCTCGTTTGCTGGGAAATAACAAATTCAGTTCAGAAATACGTTCTCCAAAAACAGCATATAGTTTATCTATGGTTTCGCTGATAAATGTTTTCATGGTAAATGCCGTTCTAAAATAAAATGTCCCAAAATCTGATACCAACAAGGTTCAGAATTTCGGGACAATTCTGTTTGCTATTATTTCAATTACCGTACAATTGTAGCTTCTCGATCAGGACCTACGGAAATGATTTTTACCGGTACACCACATTCCTGTTCTATGAATTCAATATAATTTTTCAATTCATCAGGGAATTCTTCATAGGAACGAATATTATTGATATCACACTTCCACCCTTTGAATTCCTTATATACAGGCTCTACTCCTGCTCCTATTTCATAAGGGAATTCATGTACCGTTTCCCCATTTATCTTATATGCTACTGCAACTTTTATTGTATCAAAAGTATTCATAACATCCGCTTTCATCATAATCAGAGACGTAACCCCATTAATCATGACGGAATACTTTAAAGCAACCAAATCCAACCAGCCACAACGTCTTCTTCTTCCTGTCACCGAACCAAACTCATGTCCCAAATCACACAACGTATCTCCCGTTGCATCAAACAACTCAGTAGGGAATGGACCACTTCCTACACGAGTACAATAGGCCTTGAAAATACCGAAAACATTTCCAATTTTATTAGGAGCAATACCTAATCCCGTACAAGCACCTGCACATACAGTATTGGAAGAAGTTACAAAGGGATAAGAGCCAAAATCAATATCCAACATGGTTCCCTGAGCTCCTTCACATAAAACAGATTTTTGAGCTTTTAATAATCCATTAATAAAGTTCTCACTATCAATAAGAGTAAACCGTTTCAAATACTCAACACCTTCCATCCACTCTTTTTCTGCATCAGCTAAAGAATATGAAAAGTCCAAACTTTTCAATATTTGTTCATGACGAGCTTTGGCCTGTGCATATTTCGTTTCAAAATCATTTAAAATATCCCCTACCCGTAATCCCGTACGACTGATTTTATCTGTATAGGCAGGACCAATACCTTTTCCCGTTGTTCCCACTTTTTTATCTCCTTTGGCTGCTTCATAGGCTGCGTCCAACAATCGATGTGTAGGAAGTATCAAATGGGCTTTCTTAGAGATATACAATCGTTTGGTGAGATCATGTCCCGACTTGGCCAACGCTTCTGCTTCTGCCTTAAAAAGGGCTGGATCTAAAACTACTCCATTTCCTATTACATTTACTTTATCCCCTTGAAAAATTCCTGAGGGAATGGAACGAAGCACATATTTTTCATGATTGAATTCCAGTGTATGACCGGCATTCGGTCCTCCCTGAAAACGAGCGACAACTTCATAACCGGGAGTAAGTACATCCACAACTTTCCCTTTTCCTTCATCGCCCCATTGGAGCCCCAATACTACGTCAACCTTCATTTTTTAAGTATAAAATTTATAAAGTTAATAAATTCAACAACATTCATTCCGTTCCGTCAAAAGAGACTTAACGGACATTTCCGTTTTTATGTATAACGCAAACTGATAAACCGGAACTTGCTTGAAAAAGAATTTTCCGCGGTAAAATTAATAAAATATTATGAAATTTTATCTCGTTTTGTCTTATTTTACCCAATAATACAAAACTTGAATACAAGCCCTATGAATCAATACAAAATAATTTTTTAAGAAATTAAGGAGTTGTTCCTGTTTTATGGTTTCAACATACAG
>CASFOM010000062.1 GCA_949296295.1 uncultured Alistipes sp.
CTTTCACTATCTTTACAGAAGATAGGAGGCGGCTCGGCAGAGGCAAAACCGAAAACTTCGTTCCCTTATTATCTCTGCACTCGCCTTTCACTATCTTTACAGAAGATAGGAGGCGGCTCGGCAGAGGCAAAACCGAAAACTTCGTTTTCCTTTTGCCTCTGCACTCGCCTTTCACTATCTTTGTCCCAAAAATTGTTATATTGCAATAACAACCTACTTAAAACCTTGCCTGATAAAAAGATATTGACAACCTGCTCAATAAAAAACAAATCATCCAAACAGGATAGTTGTAAGAATAAAAACAGAAAGGTTTTAAATTTTTAAATACGTGCTTTAACCACTGATATATGGACCATAAAAAAGTCGCTTTTATTACTTTAGGCTGTAAATTAAACTTTTCTGAAAGCTCTACCTTGGCTCGAAAATTCATTGAACATGGATTCGAACGGGTAGAACCGAATAATCTTGCCGACATTTACGTAATCAACACTTGTTCGGTAACCGATCACGCAGACAAAAAAAGCAGAAACCTTATCCGAAAAATAGCTCGGAAACACCCTGAAGCATTAATAATCGTAACAGGATGCTATGCTCAACTTAAAGCTACTGAAATAGCCGCCATGCCCGAAGTAGATATGGTAATAGGAAACAGTGAAAAAAATTCGTTATTCGATTTAATAAGTAATTTCCCGAACAAAAAAAATGAAAAAAATGCTTTGATTCGGCAATCTTCGCTTTTTAACTCATTTTTCCCTGCATTCTCATCGGGAGACAGAACACGCTCATTTTTAAAAGTACAGGACGGGTGCAATTACCATTGCGCCTATTGTACAATACCTTTAGCTCGAGGAGAAAGCCGAAACTTACCCATTGACACCCTGATAAAAACAGCTCAACAGATTGCAAAACAAGGCATTCGAGAAATCGTATTAACAGGTGTCAATATTGGAGATTTTGGAAAATCCACCGGAGAATCCTTTTTACAACTGTTAATTGAATTGGAGCAAGTAGTAGGTATTGACCGATATCGGATATCATCTATCGAACCTAATTTATTAACCGATGAAATCATTAAGTTCACCGCTGAATCCAATAAATTCCAACCTCATTTCCATATCCCGTTACAAGCAGGTACAGATGCGGTATTAAAAAGAATGAGAAGACGATATACAACAGCACAATTTGCTGAAAAGATAGCTCGAATAAAAGCATCGATACCCGATGTTTTTATCGGAATAGATGTAATTGTCGGATTCCCAGGAGAAACAGAAGAAGATTTTGATGCAACCTGTCAATTCCTCCAAAAATTGGCTCCCGCATATCTTCATATATTCCCTTATTCGGAACGGGCAAATACACCTGCCATCCTTTTCCCTGATAAAATCTCCCCGGAAATAAAAAACGAACGGGTAAAAAAATTGGAAATACTTTCTAATAAATTACATGAACAATTCATAGATCGTTATATCAACTCGGTTCGTCCCGTATTGATTGAGGGTGCTAAAAAAGGGAAAATGATGTTTGGATATACAGACAACTACATCAGAGTAGAACTACCCTATCAATCCAACTGCATCAATACCATTATCCCGGTACGTTTGGAACATAGAGAAAAAGATCACATTGTAATTCCTAAAAATTAATGCCGTGTTGTTTCCTTCCATTGTCGGTTATTTAGAAATTGTCGGAAACTTATCTCGTTTCCGAACATTACGGTTTTTACCCGAACAAAATCAGGCGGGAGAATGTATTTTTACACCTGGGAATATGGCTGTGATATTCTCTGTTTTCGATCAATACAGGAAAAGATATGCCTTAAAATGTTACACTCGAGAATGCTCTTCCAGAAACGTGATGTTCAAAGCCGCTCAAGAGTATTTCGCAAGACAAAAACCTTCTCCTTATTTCTCTTTACCTCATTACATCGAAAATGAAATTTATACATGTGATATAGACGGACAACCCATATGGTTACCCGTAACAGTATCCGAATGGATTAACGGAAGAACCTTAAAAGAATGTATCCAGGAATTTGCCTATTTAGGACAAAAAGACCTTTTGGCTGAAATGACTGACCGATTTCTTGAACTAACTTTATTTATGTTGGACAGTGAATGGGCTCATGGGGACATAAAGCCGGACAACATCATCGTCACTACCGACGGTTCTCTGAAATTAATCGATGCCGATACTCTATATACCCCAAATACTCCTTTGGAAGAATCTCCTGAGATAGGAACTCCTCAATACCAACATCCTCTACGAAATAACCGTTTTTTCAATAGACATACTGATGATTATTCCTTATTAATAATATTAACTTCATTACTCATTATTGAGCAAAGGCCTGAATTATGGGAACAATATTCCAATGGAGAGAATTTATTATTCGATCCTCTGTTGATTTTCTCAAATCAATGCGTTGCATATAACCATATTCGGGACTGTTTCAAAAACCAAGTAATCATCTCAAGATTATTGGATTTATTGAAAAGTCCTGAACCCAAAATTGAAACATTAAAAGGATTAGTCATACTTATTGCCGGACTTAGACCCAATTTACGGGAGGCATTCCACCTAACTATAACCCAAGATGTCTCTGCCATAACAGGAACTGCCGAACAATTTTTCAATGAGAAAGGATTATGTGGATATTTAATTGACCGAGGGAAAAGCTTTATTGATCCCATATTCGATGATGGAGACAGTTTCTGTTGTGGAATGGCTCCCGTAGCTATCAATCAAAAATGGGGATATATTGACACAAAAGGACGCGCTATAACTCCTTTCATATACAAACAGGCTCAAGTATTCAGTGAAGGATATGCTGCCACACAAACAGATTACGGGAAATGGGTGATACTGAATGACAGATTACAAGCCATTACAGAAATAGAGGCCGAATATATCGGAGTATTTCACGAAGGATTAGCTCCTTTAAAACATAACGGGGTATATGGGTTTATTGCTCCCGACGGAGTAATCAGAATTAAACCTGACTATTTACAAGTAAAATCATTTCACAATGGATTGGCCATTGTTTGTCATGACGAAAAATGGGGGATAATCAATAGAAACGGACAATGGGTCATTTTCCCTGTGCATGATTTCATCCGTCGTGATGCTCAGGGAAACCCTATTTTAAAATAATTCGTTATATTTGCAAATGTTATGTGATATTGGGAACGGCATACTTCGGAAGTATCCTACTCTGCTATCGGAAAGACGTTTCTAAAACAGTTTGAATACTGATTTAGAGAAAATTTTTCCCGAACCAATTTATATGAAACCATGCAAAAACTTTATTTGTTCCTGGCCGTATTAATCGTCATGAACTTAAATACTTACGGACAATACTCGATTCCTAATAAAACGGAATCGAAGCAATTGTCTTTGTTACGACAACTTTCCGCACCTTCGATTCCTGATGTTCAAATTCCCAATGCCGCACAAAGAAGATATGAAAGAGAACAAAAAAGAAAGGCTCATAACCTACTACACGTAAAAGCAAGTTTGGGAATCAACCAATATTCGTTCAAAAACAGAAATGAAAGTAACTATTTTAATGGAAGAGCTACTTTTTACCTAAAACACGTATATAACGACCTAAAAAAATTCGACATCACCACAGAATGGGATTCTGCCTATGGATTGGGTGAAAGCAACGATAAAATACAAAAGACTGAAGACAGGTTCCGTTTGACTAATTTAATAAACTATCAGTTACACAAACGATGGAAATACGCTTTCAATATGACTTTGAATTCACAATTCGCGAATTCTTTTAACTCCAACAATCCGGATAAAGTATTAACCTCACAATTTTTTGCTCCTGCAACCATAAATTTAGGGGTAGGGATTACTTATAAAGTAGATGATAAAAGAAACTTTACAATAACTCCTGTTTCCGGAAATATGACCATTGTCAGAAATAAATATTTGTCTTCTATTGGAGGTCATGGAGTAATACCAAACCGTTTAGGTAAAGGAAATTTTGGTGCCTCAGCTACTCTGAATTGGCAACAAGTTATTCTAAAACATCCCAAAACAGGAGGTGCATTAATCGATGGAAAAATATATGCATACTCTTTTACCAATTATGAACAAATCCCAAATCTCGATTTACAGGCTTGGTTAAACTTATATGTGATTAAATATTTAGCTATCAATTTATACGCACAATTAACCTTTAACGATCAAATACGTCCTCCTCGGGATAGTTTCTGGCAATTTAGACAAACCATGACCATCAGTTTTACTTACGAATTAAAGACCAAATAACTAATTTAAATTGTAAAAACAACCATCCAATCCTTTTCCATAATATAATTTAAATGATATATACGATGGAAAAAAGCTGTCATACCTTGTTCTCTGATTTCTAAAATTTTAATATCTCGTTGAAAATCAACTCCGGTAACCCCTGAAACTTTAAACAACGCCTCTTTTGCACACCATAACAGTCCATATTGCTCAGGACTAAAACAAGTCTGTTCGTCCGGAGATAGAAACCGATTCGATACTCGAGAAAAATCCCTGTTCGGGCATTCTATATCTACGCCACAACGTGTTGAGGATAACAATACCGCTGCATACCCTTCCGTATGGGAAATAGAAATAAATCCATTATTATCTACAAGGTAAGGCGCACCAGAAGAAGCATAATCAATAATCATCCGTTCTTGAGGGAAAACCTCATGCAACATTGCACGAACTGCAAGCCACTCCTTTCGACGACGATGGCTTTGAAGTGTAGTATAAAAATTCCGGGAAGATGATGATAAAGAGGCCCGGGCGTACAACTCTGATTCTGATTCTGAAATATTCCAAATCAATAAACGATGGGAAGAAAAAATAATGTCTCGTATTAACGGCATGAAGAATTCCTGAATTATGAACGAATAACACGAATCTTATCTACTCGCATTCCCGATACGGATTCTACTATAAAAGTAAACGGAGGTATGGATACCTGATCTCCTACACTCAAAAATTCTCGCTTGATTTCCAACATAACTCCCGCCAAAGTTTCTGCTTCCCCACGTACTTCATCCAAAAAATCGGCTTCCAAATCAAAAATGCGGAGAAAATCTCCTATATGCGTTTTCCCTTCAAAGATAAAAGTTTTAGAATCTATCTTGGTATAATACCGCTCTTCCAAATCCGTCTCATCAGATATTTCTCCTACAATCTCTTCCAAGATATCCTCCAAAGAAACAATCCCCTGTGTAGAGCCATATTCATCTACCACGATGGCTAAATGAATCTGCTTGCTCTGAAACTCCTCCAACAAGTCATTTATTTTCTTATGTTCCGGAACAAAATAGGCTTCCCGTATCACTTCCTGCCAAGGAAAATCCGATTCATCAATATGTTCTATCAAGTCTTTCACATAGACAACTCCCCGAATATTATCCAGTTCTTCTTCATAAACCGGAATACGGGAAAAACCGGAACGGATAACCACCTCTTTTACTTCTTCCAAGGTATTACTGATATCAACCGCGACTATTTCCACTCGATTACGCATAATCTCCGAAACCTCCGTATTCACAAAGCGAACTATTCCTGTCAATATCCTTTTATCTTCTGCTGTCTGAGATGAGGTGGTAATCTCTATCGCTTCTGATAATTCGTCCATTGAAAGATTGTCTTTTCGTTTCGCTGCTATCTCGTTGAAATGAGTTCCGGCACGAACTAAAATACGAGAAAATGGACGACAAAGAGACCGAAGAAACAACAATCGGGGAGCTGCAAAAAGGACAAAACGGGATGGATTATATGTCGCAATAATTTTGGGCAAGATTTCTCCAAACAAAAGCAGCAAAAAGGTTACAATGACGGTCTTTATCAAAAACTCAACAACAACAACTCCATTAAAATTAATCAACAAATCAATAATCGTATTCGACACGATAACGGCTCCAATATTCACCAAATTATTTATTATCAAAATAGTCGATAATAAATAATCCTGCTCATCCAATAACCGAACAACACAACGAGAAGCATCATCACCTCGCTGTTTCATTTTCTCTACATCATGAAAACTTAAAGAGAAAAAACCGGCTTCACTTCCGGAGACAAAAGCGGAAATCGCTAATAATACAAGCAATAAAATCCCCCATCCTATTAAATCAACAGACGGGGACAAAAATTCAACGTAATGATCTGAAAGGTCCAAAATACAACTAAAATGATTTCGAATACAAAGGTACTATTTTTTCAAAAACTAACATTCTTTATATAAGAAAAAACATCTTTAACGACCTAAAGATAAGGTAACAGTCGTTCTAAATGTACCGAATGTGAACCTTTCAACAAAATATTCCTTTGCTGTAACGGGAAATCTTGTAAATAAACGCAACAAGCGGATGTATCCGGAAAAAAAAGAATCCGTCCTTCTCGGTCCAATTCACGACAGGATGCAAACTCCGGCCCTATCAACCAAATATCCAAATCAGGAACAGACAATAATTTTCGTACTATTCCCTGATGTTCTTCCCTACTGTAACGGCCTAATTCTTTCATATCTCCCAAAATAACACTTTTCGGAACCGAAGGATCTTGTAAAAAAGCCTCTAAGGATTCTTCCATACTTGACGGATTCGCATTATAAACATCCAAAACCAATCTATTGCGCTCGGTAACAACAAACTGGGAACGATTATTATCCGGAACAAACGAAGCAATAGCCTCTGCTATTGCTGAAAAAGGAACACCGAACCACAAACCGATACGAATGGCAGATAAAATATTATACTTATTGTAAACTCCTGACAAGGAAGACTCAACAGGTTGTGAATAGCCCTCGTAATACATTCTCAGTCTTTTCCCCAATCCATATTGAATATCATTCAATTCCCGGATGCTGAATGATACTCTTTTCAATCCGGGACGTTCCGATATCATGGATGACAGAGCAGCTGAGTCAGACAGATAAAAGGCTGTTCCTTGATGGGACCTCAAATAATCATACAATTCCCCCTTCCCTTTCCGAATTCCTGACTCTCCTCCAAACTCGCCTAAATGAGCCTTGCCAATATTGGTTACAATACCATAGTCCGGAGCCGCTATTTCACATAACCGGGCTATTTCGCCCTGATGATTTGCTCCCATTTCTATCACTCCGATCTCTGTATCTGAAGGCATACGAAGCAAACTCAAGGGAACTCCTATATGATTGTTCAAATTACCTTCCGTTGCATAAACCCGATATTTACGACTCAATACCCGACTGGTCAATTCTTTCGTCGTCGTTTTTCCATTCGAACCGGTAATCGCCAAAATTTTAACCGGCAATGAGCGTCGATAATCCAAAGCCAACTGCTGCAAGGCGGACAGACTGTCCCGAACCAGGATATAACGGGAATCTCCTTCCGGAACTACTGAAGGGTCATCCACCACTACATAAGATGCCCCGGAAGACAAGGCAGAGGCTGCACACTGATTGCCATCAAACGTTGCTCCGCGCAATCCAAAAAAAATAACCTGACAACCCGAGGAGGTCCGGCTGACAATATCTCGACTATCAGTAGAAACACTACCACACTCTTTAAAGCGTTCCAACAGATAGGAAGATTCGTTTTCCATCATCTCTTTTTCTTTATCAAAAAACTATTCCTTCAAAAAAAGGATAAAATCAAAATACTCTATTTTAATCATTCCCTTAATCAATTCATATTTTCTTGAAGGGAGCGAGAAACAATACCCCGATACAACAAGATATAACGGGGAGAAAGTCATCGTAAAATATTTTCAAATGAACTGAAAGCTATCTTTACACTGTTTTACTCTGTTTGACTAAGAAGACAGCAAACTATCTAAATAGAGTACAGAGTAAAGCAACTTCAAAGAAACTCATGGCATCGAGCCGAATTCCCCATTCAAGAAATTCAAACAGAATCTAATACCGAATTTTGATATCTTTTATTCGAAGCTGTGGTTTCACTTCCCCTCGATAACTGTTTTCAACCACCACGTAACAAATATCGAACAAACCTTTGGACAACACATGCGGAGCATGGGAAGCCTGTTCAAAAGCAATTGCAGATATGGGTTGTGGATGATCGCGCAACATAATATCCATCTTTAAATGTTCCAAATTATTTCCCACACGACGACCATGACCATAATCCTGTACGTTATCGGTTCTAAAAACAGGGGCCGGATTACCTGGACCAAAAGGTTGAAAGCGGCACAAAACTTCCCGAAAATGAGGATTTATCTCGTCCAAAGACAGCTCTGCATCAATATCTATTTGGGGAACAAGCATTTCCGGCTCAATATGGGTTTCCACATATTGTTCAAACCGGACTTTAAAGGATTCTAAGTTCTCCGGTTTCATAGTCAAACCTGCTGCGTAAGTATGACCTCCAAAATTTTCCAATAAATCAGCACACGACTCTATCGCCTGATACAAATCAAATCCGGGGACACTCCGAGCTGATCCTGTTATCCAGCCATTAGACATGGTCAATACCACCGTAGGACGGAAATAACGCTCGATCAACCGAGAAGCGACAATTCCTACCACTCCCTTAATCCACTTGGGATTATAAACCACCGTACACTTCTTATCCCTGTAAGAATTATCCTGCTCCACAAGACGACTCGCCTCTTGGGTAATGGTGCGGTCTATCTCTTTTCGGTCCGTATTGCAGGTATCGATTATGGTCCCATATTTCACCGCCCGTTCTTCCGTTTTGGAAATCAATAACCGGACAGCATTATTGCCCCCTGAAACACGCTGACCTTCTTCTGTCTCTGTTTCCATTCGACCTGCCGCATTGATACGCGGACCTATC
>CASFOM010000063.1 GCA_949296295.1 uncultured Alistipes sp.
CCGATGTAGGCAATGTTTACTTTTCTGTTTGAGCCTGATACCTGGCTGTAACTCTTGGCATTCAGCAAGCTGTTCCCTCCTACGGCAAGCCCTGCTGAGACTAAGGCCATTTTTTTTAGAAATTCTTTGCGAGTTGTCATATTATTTCGGTTTAGGTGTTTCGTAAAAGTTAAAAAATCCTTTTAAATCATATCTCTTATGAGATTATTAAAGGAAGTGCTTGGGTTTCGGTCTGTCTGTTTTATCCCTTTTTTTTCAACGTAATGTTAGTTATCTATCGATTGTTCGGTACAAAGTTATTCAAATTTCTGAAAAATAAAAATAATTTTATATATTATGTGTATTTTTTAAAATAAATCTGAAGATGCTCAAAAAAACGGAATTTTTTATTGTGTGAAATAGGAGTCCTGAACCTGATTTTTTGGAAATAAGGTTTTTCGGGAAAAATTAAAAGGAACATCGAAACAGTTAAAACTGATGCGATAAAACGAATTTGATTGAATTCAACAGCTACATAAAATCGGATTCAGCGGTTCCCTAAGTAAGTTTTTGTTGATGTCTTGTTAATTCTATATATCAAAAAAGAGGTGTGTAAGAATTTTAAATTGCTGCATTATTATCGGAGTTCAGGATAAGTTGTTTCCTTTTACCATCTTCTTCCCTCAATGCCTGGCATATTACTGATTCTTACACACCTTGAAGGGACTGGAATCAATGCTTATTTTGATGCAGCCCCTTCAGAAAAATAAAACTTAGTCAGTTATTAGCCTTTGTAAAAAGGAGGTTTGACAATTTGAGCTTTCAATTTCCTGCCTCGTATTTCTACAAAAATTTCAGTGCCAATTTGACTATATGGAGTTTGTACATAACCCATTCCAATCCCTTTTTTCAAGGAAGGAGATTGTGTCCCTGAGGTTACATGGCCAATGATTTCACCTGCTTCATTGGTTAATGAATATCCATGGCGGGGAATTCCCCGGTCAATCATCTCAAAACCTACCAATTTTTTAGAAACTCCTTCTTTCTTTTGTTGCTCTAATACATCGCGGTCAATAAAATTTTTCCCTTCGACAAATTTGGTAATCCATCCCAAACCTGCTTCAATAGGGGAAGTGGTGTCATCTATATCATTTCCGTACAGACAAAATCCCATCTCTAAACGCAGGGTATCACGAGCTCCCAATCCAATCGGACAAATCCCGTATTCCGCTCCGGCTTCAAACACTGCTTTCCATAATTGATCCGCATCTTCATTGGCTACATAAATTTCACATCCTCCCGCACCCGTATAACCTGTGATGGAAAGTATGGCATCTTTTATTCCGGCAATATCCACCTTCTTAAAGGTATAGTATTCCATGTCTTCCACCGGTTCATTACATAGTTTCTGTACTACTTTCATGGCTAAAGGTCCTTGAATAGCCAATTGAGCAATTTCATCGGAAGCATTGTATAATTCACGACCTATCTCTAAACCTTCTGATTCAGCATGACGGCATAAAAATTCCCAATCCTTTTCAATGTTTGATGCATTGACAACCAATAAATAAGTGGTGGCATTAATGCGATAGACCAATAAGTCATCTACAATTCCTCCCTTCCCGTTTGGAAAACAGGAGTATTGTACTTTCCCGTCATACAAGGCAGCTACATTATTGGTAGTTACTTTTTGGAGAAAAGCCTCGCTTTTAGGTCCTTTTACCCAAATTTCCCCCATATGACTGACATCGAATACGCCTACTCCCTTTCGTACCGTAGCATGTTCTTCATTAATACCTGTGAATTCAATAGGCATGTTATATCCTGCAAAAGGAGCCATTTTAGCCCCTGCTTCAATATGATACTTGGTGAATGCCGTGTTTTTCATCTTATATCTGTTTTATTTTGAATTTTATAATATTATATGCAAAGGTAACCTATTTCACTATATTTCTCTTCAAATACAAGGCTTTTTTTCAAAAATCATTAAAAATTTTACAATGCCTTTTCAAATCATTGTAGAAAATGATAAAGAAGGGTGATAATCCCTTAGGTATTGCAGTCCCTTTTTGAGACGGAATGTCCTTGAGTTTATAAAGGGGAGGAGGATAAAGACAGATGAGGGATTGCGGAAAGAAATAAAATAATAGGAGGGATTTTGATAAAAATGGACCGACCGCCACAATATGTGAATGGTACAGTAATTGATTTTAAAAATATCAGGGATACTGTTCCCTGGAACTATATTATTATGGAAAATAATTCTTCCAACGGACATTTGCGCCTTATTTTAGCCAATATGATTTTCGGAATGAACTTTTCTTTGTTCGTTTCCGTAATTCATAATTACATGAGTTTTCAAAATTTATTCTTTATACGTATTTTATTTTCTGCTATTGTTTTTATCCCGTTTATTTTTTTTGCTGAGCGACGTATTCATAAAACCGATATTTTGCGTATTATAGGGGTATCTTTATTGATTGTTTACGGAAAACAATATCTTATGTTGTGGGGTGCCGGTTATACAAGTCCTGTCGATTCATCTGTTTTGGCAACCATGGGCCCTATTTTTACCCTGATTGCTTCGGCAATTCTTGTCCATGAAAAAATACATATTATTAAAATTCTCGGAATTTGCTTAGGTATTGCAGGGGCTCTCAGCCTGATTTTTCACAATGGACTTCCGGAGGTTTCCGGAGGCCGTGCCTTTGGGGACATACTCATTTTTGTCAGTACTTTTGCGGCAGCAACCAATACGGTTTTGATAAAGCCGACATTAATGAAATATGGAGTCGCTACCGTTATGGGATGGTATTACATCATTGGTCTATTAACCACTGCTCCTTTTTTTGCTCAAGATTTTTTCGCACAAGATTTTTCTGCTATCCCTTGGCAGGGGTATATTGAAATCGCTATTATTTGCCTTTTGGGTACAATCCTGCCAAACTATTTACTTTATTCCGGGACTGCCCAGTTGACTTCTGTCCATACAGCGCTCTATTTTTACCTGCAACCTGCCACTGCTACTTTATTTGCCTTGTTGCGGCATCAGGAAACTTTTGATAAAACGAATCTTATTGCTGCTGCACTTATATTTACCGGAGTAATATTTATTATTATCTCTTATCAAAAATACAAGTTCCCCGCAATCCCCGTTTCTGACGACTCTATTCCCTCGCAGCAAAGATAAAAGAAGAGGAAGAATACGTTATTATCCTCGGAAGGTAATGATGCGGTCTCCTTTACTCGTTACATCGATATCAATTCGCCCTACATGAACAGAAGGGTCTGAAGAATCAGGTAATAAGGGCTCAATTTTTTCCGGCCATTCGATTAAGGAAAGATTGGGACTGTAAAAATATTCCTCATATCCTAAATCGAACACCTCTTCCAAAGAGTTGATACGGTAAAAGTCAAAATGATAAATCCGACGTCCGTATTCTGTCCCGTATTCGTTGATTAAGGCAAATGTCGGACTCGTTACCGCATCTGTAACGTGCATTGCAGAACATAAGGCCCGGATAAGAGTGGTTTTCCCTGCTCCCATAGAACCGTAAAACAATATGATATTAAAAGGATGGGCTCCTTCGTTTTCTGTATCATCAATCAGAACCATCAATTGTTCTGCTATCTCTTCCAAATCGTCGGTATCCTTGGCTATGTATTTCTTTTCCATCTTTGGTGCAAATTGGCTGTTTGCAAATCTACAAAATAATTTGCTATGGGCAAATTAGACGGTTTTCGGATCGAGAACAATAAACGGTACAATCATTTCTTCCATTGAAATCCCTCCATGTTGGAACGTGTTTTTGTAGTAGCGGACATAATAATTGTAGTTATTCGGATAGACTAAAAAGTCGTTGTTGCAGGCGAAAACATAAGAGGAAGATAAATTGCTTTTCGGCAGATGTATCTGGGCAGGATCGGATACTACGAATAATTGTTTCGCATTGTAATTGAGGTTTTTACCTGTCTTGTATCGTAGATTTACGGAGGTTTCCTTGTCCCCCTGTATCTTGATCGGGTTGTCCACATGAACCGTACCATGATCCGAGGTAATGATGATGGTATGTTGTCGGGCTGCCAACTCCCGCATAATGGCCCATAAATCGGAATGTTCAAACCAGGAGGCGGTTAGAGAACGAAAAGCCGCTTCGTCTTCGGCCAATTCCCGAATAATCTCTGTGTCCGTTCGGGCATGAGACAAGATATCCAGAAAATTGAATACAATCACAGAAAAATCGGCGTGGTAAACTTTGTCTAAATTATCGAGTAGCTTTTTCCCTGCTTCCGAACGTACCAGCTTTTCAAAATAGAGCTTGTAGTTTTTTCCTAATGATTGTAACTGACGACGCAGGAAATCTTCTTCGTAACGATTCTTGCCTCCCTCTTCATTGTCGTTTAACCAAAGTCCCGGCATAATCTTTTCTATCGCCAAAGGGGTAAGACCTGCAAAAAGGGCATTCCTTGCATATTGTGTTGCCGTCGGAAGAATGCTGCAATAAAAATCTTCACTCCGAACATCAAAAATGCCATGAAGCATTGGACGAATGGTACGCCATTGGTCAAAACGAAAATTGTCTATCAGTAAAAATGTGGTCTTGCGGTTTTTATCAACAATCGGAAAAACCTTGTTTCGCATCAGGGTATGTGACAGAACCGGTTTGTCTAAACTTTTATCTTTGAACCAATCAACGTAATTGTTCCGGATGAATTTGGCAAACTCATTGTTCGCTTCGTTTTTCTGGTAAAACAGAATCTCTTTGACACCGTTGTCGGAAAGATCGTTCAATTCCAGCTCCCAGGTCACAAGCTTTTTATAAATATTTACCCAGTCGTTGAAGGAACGGGCCGTAGAGAAGGAATTGGAAATGGCTGAAAATTCTGCCCGGTAATCGGCTGTACTCTTTTCTGATACCAATTGTTGTTTGTGAACATTCTTTTTTATCGAAAGCAATACTTGGTTCGGATTGACCGGCTTGATTAAATAATCGGCGATTTTGGAACCTATCGCTTTATTCATGATATCTTCTTCTTCGCTCTTGGTGACCATCACCACCGGGGTCCCAGGTTCTATCTCTTTGATGCGGGAAAGGGTTTCCAAGCCTGTCAATCCCGGCATCATCTCATCCAAAATAATTAAGTCATATTTCTTCGACCCGATGGTTTCAATAGCATCATAACCATTGTTACTTGTGTCGATTTGATACCCTTTGTTCTCCAAAAACAGAATGTGGGGCTTCAGCAGTTCGATTTCATCGTCCACCCAGAGAATTTTCGTTTCCATACGGTTGTGTGTTTTTTGTATAACGCTGAGAAGAACGAATTAATTATGGAACGGGAAACGTTCTTCCGGATAATTTTGTAAATTTACGCTGTGAAATTAAAAAGAAAAACGAAATGGCCCTGAAAATATTGTTGATTATATCCATCCTTTTGCAGTTGATTGCTGCTGTCATTGCTATTCGGATGATGAAAGTAACCAAATTCAATTCCGCCTGGCTCCTCTTTGCCATCGCCCTCTCTTTGATGGTCTTTCAATTGATTGCCGAATTTATTAATATGGTAGTGGTCGATTTCGACTGGTTACTTTCTTTCCCAAAAGATTTTATGGTTTGGATGGGGGTCATTACTTCTCTGTGTTTTGCCGTCGCTCTCTTCTATATCCGTAAAATTATCTATTATATTTCTCAGATGAATGAAAAGCATCGGCTGACTGAAAAGAGAATTCTCAATACCATCATCAGTACGGAAGAAAAAGAAAGACGTCGATTCTCCAAAGATTTGCATGACGGATTGGGACCTTTGCTCTCTTCTGTGAAAATGTCGGTGTCGGCACTGTCGAAAATAGAAATGGATGATTCAAAAAAAGAGATTATCCAAAATGCTGATTATGTCATTGAAGAGGCCATCAAAAGTTTGAAAGAGATTTCCAATAATTTGAGTCCTCATATTTTGAATAATTTTGGTGTGGCTCGGGCGGTGAATAACTTTATTAACAAGCTGACCCTCCCTCCTCAAATGAAAATACGGTTTGAAACCAATTTGAAAAGTACCCGTTTCTCCTCCAATATCGAGGCGATTCTTTACAGAGTAACCTGTGAACTGGTGAATAATGCAATCAAACACAGCAAGGCTTCTCAAATTCGGGTGTCTTTGAATCTCAATGAGCAAATCATTACTTTGATGGTGGAAGATAATGGGGAAGGGTTTGATACCTCTATTTTGGAAAATAGTTCCCGTCCCGGAATGGGATTGTATAATATCAATTCCCGAATCAGCTCGTTAAAAGGGTCGATGATTGTAGATAGTGCTCCGGGGAAAGGTACTCGCGTGACTATCGTTGTTAATACTTTGAATTAATGCTGGAGGAATCGGTTTTGGAATACAAAAAAGTCATATTGGTAGATGATCATACTTTGTTCCGGAATGGATTAAAATTGTTGATTAACAACACTTCCAATTTTCGTGTGGTGGCTGAAGCCTCCAATGGAAAGGAATTTTTGGAATTGTTGGACCATACCCTTCCTGATGTGGTCCTCCTTGATATTTCAATGCCGGAAATGGATGGTATCGAAGCAGCTTCCATTGCCTTGTCCCGCTATCCTGCATTGCCTATTATTACTTTATCCATGTATGGCGAAGAGGATTATTACTTCAAAATGGTCTCATTGGGGGTAAAGGGATTTGTTTTGAAAAATTCCGATATACAGGAGGTATGCAATGCCTTGGATACGGTTGTTGAGGGAGGAACTTATTTTTCTCAGGAACTATTGTTCAATTTGGTCAGTAATTTGCGAACAAACAGTGACAATGCAATGACAACAGATCCTCTCTTGTCTGAACGGGAAATGGAAATTCTCCTGTTGATTTGCAAAGGCTATTCCAATCAGGAAATTGGAGAAGAACTGTTTATTTCAAAACGAACCGTAGATAAACACAGGGCCAATATCCTTTTTAAAACCAATTGTAAGAATACTGCAAATTTGGTCGTATTTGCCATTAAAAATCATTTGGTGGAAATATGAGTGTACTCGTCTCTTCCGAAAATTCGAGAAATAAGAGCGTCTGCTCCTCCAAAAAAAACGGATTTTCTATTGTTATTCGGGAAACAGTGGCTAAATTTGCCCATCATTACCGCTTATATCAATTAATAAATAGTGTTTTTTATGAGTAATTTGTTCACCTCTTCCATAGGGAAGAAATTGGTTATGAGCCTGTCGGGACTTTTCCTGATACTCTTCTTGCTGGTGCATTTGGGTGCTAACTTAGCCGTCTTCGGCGGAGAAAGTGCTTATAATGCCATGTGCGAATTCATGGATACGAATATCTTTATCCGGATTATGGTGCCGGTGTTGGCATTGGGATTCATTATTCATATCCTTTATGCTTTCATCATCACCTTGAATAACCGGAAAGCTCGCGGAAACATGCGTTATGCCGTGCAGGATTTGTCGAAATCGTCCACCTGGGAGTCGCGCAACATGTTGGTACTCGGTATAATCGTATTGGGGATTATCATTATCCATCTGTTCGATTTCTGGTCTCAGATGCAATTGCAACATTTTATCGGGGGAACTCCTACTGAAAATCCCTATGAACTGGTTATCGACAAGTTTTCAAACCCTTTGATGGCTCTTATTTATATCGTTTGGGTATGGGCTTTGTGGTTTCACCTCCGTCACGGTTTCTGGTCTGCTTTCCATACCGTAGGTTTGGACAATCAGATTTGGATTAGCCGTTGGAAATGCATCGCTAAAATATACGCTTTGATTGTTGCAGTAGGCTTTACAATCATTCCTTTGTATGTCTTGGCTCAACGTTTCGTGTGCGGCTCTTTGTAATCCTAATGGCTGACGTCCGGAAACGAATCCTCGGATTTTCATGCCGGCAGAAAATGTTAATCAAAGAAAAAAACAGATATCATGAGTGTATTAGATTCAAAAATTCCTGCTGGTCCATTGGCTGACAAATGGAACAAGCATAAAGCAGATATAAAAGTGGTTAGTCCGGCCAACAAACGAAAACTGGACATTATCGTTATCGGAACAGGATTGGGGGGAGGAGCTGCTGCTGCTGCTCTTGGTGAATTGGGGTATAATGTTAAAGTGTTCTGTATTTCCGATTCTCCTCGTCGGGCTCACTCTATTGCCGCTCAAGGTGGTATTAATGCTGCTAAAAACTATCAGAACGACAACGACTCCGTTTATCGTCTCTTTTATGACACAATTAAAGGTGGAGATTATCGGGCGCGTGAAGCTAATGTCTATCGTTTGGCACAAGTCTCAAACTCAATTATTGACCAGTGTGTAGCACAAGGGGTCCCTTTTGCTCGTGATTACGGCGGACTCCTTGACAACCGCTCTTTCGGGGGGGCTCAGGTCTCTCGTACTTTTTATGCCCGTGGTCAAACCGGTCAGCAATTGTTACTGGGAGCTTATGCTGCATTGAACCGACAAATTGCTAAAGGAACAGTAAAAAGTTATCCTCGGCACGAAATGTTGGATTTGGTCCTTGTTGACGGGAAAGCTCGGGGAATTATTACCCGAAATTTGGTAACCGGAGAAATAGAACGGTTCGGAGCTCACGCCGTAATTATCGCATCAGGAGGTTATGGTAATGTCTTCTTCCTTTCTACAAATGCCATGAATTCAAACGGTTCTGCTGCTTGGCAATGTTATAAGAAGGGGGCTATGTTTGCAAATCCTTGCTTTACGCAAATCCATCCTACTTGTATCCCTGTACATGGAACGCAACAGTCTAAATTGACTTTGATGTCAGAATCTTTGCGGAACGATGGTCGTATTTGGGTGCCGAAACATAAGGAAGATGTGGAAAAATTGAGAAAAAAAGAGATTAAGGCCTCTCAGATTCCTGAAGATCAGCGGGACTACTATCTGGAACGCCGGTATCCTGCATTCGGGAACTTGGTTCCTCGCGATGTCGCTTCTCGAGCTGCAAAAGAACGTTGCGATGCCGGATTTGGCGTGAACGATACCGGATTGGCCGTGTTCCTCGATTTTTCTACCGCGATTGCTCGCCTTGGAAAAGAGGTAATTGAACAACGTTATGGTAACTTGTTCCAAATGTATGAAAAGATTACGGATGTGAATCCTTACGAAGAACCAATGATGATTTATCCCGCAGTGCATTATACGATGGGTGGAATCTGGGTAGATTACAATCTGATGACTACTATTCCTGGCCTTTATGCGTTGGGTGAAGCCAACTTCTCCGATCATGGAGCAAACCGATTGGGGGCTTCTGCTTTGATGCAGGGATTGGCGGACGGTTATTTCGTAATTCCTTATACTATCGGTGACTATTTGTCAAAAGATATTCAAACCCCTAAAATCGATACCAATACTCCGGAATTTGAGGCTGCTGAAAAAGGAGTGCGCGAAAAAATCGCTAAAATTCTTGCTATTCAGGGAACCCGCTCGGTCGATGATATTCACAAAGAGTTGGGACACATCATGTGGAGTTATGTCGGAATGGCCCGTAACAAGGACGGATTGATAAAAGCAATGGACTTGATTCGTGAATTGCGTGCAAAATTCTGGAAAGAGGTTCGGGTGCCTGGAACGAATGAAGAATTCAATCAGGAATTGGAAAAAGCCATCCGTCTGGCTGATTTCCTTGAACTGGGAGAATTGATGGCTCGGGACGCTTTGAACCGGGAAGAATCATGTGGAGGACATTTCCGAGAAGAGTATCAGACAGAAGAAGGAGAGGCTTTGCGTGATGACGAACATTTCGCTTATGTCGCCGTCTGGGAAAACAAAGGGGAAAACGAAGAACCTGTCCTGCATAAGGAAGAACTGCATTTTGAAAACATAAAAGTTGCTCAACGTAACTATAAAGATTAAGGGAGAAGAACAGCATGAATTTGAAATTAAAAATATGGCGCCAAAAGAGTGCTAAAGAAAAAGGCCGTTTTGAGGAATATCAGGTAGAGAATATCTCTCCGGATACCTCTTTCCTCGAAATGCTCGATATTTTGAATAACAATCTCATTCACGAAGGGAAAGATCCTGTCGTTTTTGATCATGACTGTCGTGAAGGAATCTGCGGAATGTGCTCCTTGTTCATTGACGGTCGTGCTCATGGTCCTGATGATGATATCACTACCTGTCAGTTGCATATGCGTAAGTTCAAGGATGGAGATACCATCACTATTGAGCCGTGGCGTTCTGCCGCATTCCCTATAATCAAGGACTTGGCTGTCGATCGTTCCGCTTTTGACAAGATTTTGCAGGCAGGTGGATTCATTTCTGTAAATACAGGTGGAGTGCCTGATGCAAATGCGATTCCTATCCCGAAAAAAGATGCAGATGAAAGTATGGATGCTTCCGCCTGCATCGGTTGTGGAGCTTGTGTGGCGACTTGTAAAAATGGTTCTGCTATGTTGTTTGTCGCTGCTCGTGTTTCCGCACTTGCCAAATTGCCGCAAGGACGTATTGAAGCCGCTCGTCGTGCCAAAGCTATGGTTGCTAAAATGGATGAATTGGGATTTGGGGGCTGTACCAATACCGGTGCTTGTGAAGCGGAATGTCCGAAAGGAATTTCCATTTCCCATATCGCTCGATTGAATCGTGAATTCTTAGCGGCTAAATTGAAAGACTAAAAATTGATTCATTTATGAAAAAAGCGAAAGGTTTTTAACTTTTCGCTTTTTTTGTTTTTATATCCTGTATCCTATATTTGAAATCTTTTGTTTCTTCTGATAAATAATTACCTTTGTTGTAAAGAACCTTGTTTTTCCCTGAATATTGAAAAATTATATGAGATTTTTGTTATTATTTATCGGAACTCTGGGGTGTGTGCTCTCCGGAGAGGCCGCTATTCGTTGGTTTAATCCGAAGCAGGAACTTCAGCAAGTGGTTGGAGGACAAGCCTGGAAGAACGATATACGAAGCAATATCTATTACCGATTGCCCGATAAGGCGCAGAAAAAGGTCCGTGAAAGTGTTTGGAATTTGGGATGTCAGTCTGCCGGGTTGTATCTTAGATTCTATACCGATTCTCCGAATATAATTGTGCGCTATGGGGTGAAAGGTGCTTTCTCCATGCCTCATATGCCTGCAACAGGAGTTTCTGGAGTGGATCTCTATGCCATAGACAAACATGGGAAAGAATTATGGTGTGGGGGGAACTACCATTTTGCCGATACGGTAACTTATCGATATACTTCCTTGGATGTTGAATCACCTTATGGACGGGAATATCAACTTTTTTTACCTCTTTATAATCAGGTGGAATGGTTGGAAATAGGAGTAGAGGAAGAAGCCCGATTCTCTTTTGTCCCTGTAACTCTCGAACGTCCTGTGGTCATATACGGGACTTCCATTGCTCAGGGAGCCTGTGCGTCCCGACCTGGTATGGCCTGGACCAATATTGTACTTCGTCGGTTGGGAGGTGAATTGATTAATGTGGGATTTTCAGGAAACGGAAAGTTGGAAAATTCAGTAATTGATTTATTAGCGGAAATTGATGCTAAGGCATACGTTTTTGATTGTATGCCTAATTTGACCGGTATGAAAAAGGAAATCTTGACCGACAGTATTGTACATGTCGTTCAGAGAATAAAGAAAATACGGCCTGAAGTACCGTTGATTTTATCCGAACATGCCGGGTATCCCAATGGTTCTTCCAGTACTCGGCAACGCGAACTTTATTCCGTTTGCAATGAAGCGGTGCGCGAGGCTTATGAACGTTTGAAAGCTGAAAATATTGAGGAATTATATCTGTTTACCAACGAAGAAATGGCGCAACCCTTGGATGCTACCGTGGAAGGAGTGCATCCGAATGATTATGGAATGAATGCTTTGGCTAATGCGTATGAAAAGAAATTACGGGAGGTACTGCATGAGCCTGTCGGACGATTTTCTACGCAACAGCCTGTTACCCAGCGTCGAGAACCCAATGTTTATGAGTGGAGAGAACGACATGAACAGGTATTGGCTCTTTGTCGGGAACGGAAACCGAAACTTTTGTTGTTGGGAAATTCTTTAACCCATCATTGGGGAGGGGAACCTGCCTTTCGGATTGCTCGGGATAGTGCCGGATGGAATCGTACGGTGGCTCCCCTTGGCGCAATCAATATGGGATTTGGGTGGGACCGTATTGAAAATTTGTTGTGGAGAGTGTATCATGGGGAGCTGGATGGTTATCAGGCCGAGAAAATAGTTGTAATGATAGGGACCAACAATCTGAATGGGGTGCCTGACGAAGAGATTGTAGAGGGTATTCGCTTTTTGCTGGAGGCCATTCGTTTTCGTCAGCCACAAGCCATTATTCGATTAGTGGGAATTCCTCCGCGTCGGGGAGAAGAAGCCCACTTAAAACAGATTAATGCCGAACTGAAAGAAGTGGCACAGAAGACAAATACTGAATTCTTGGATTTGACTTCATATTTGACTACCTCTGACGGGAAGATGGATCCTCAATATTACATACAGGATGGATTGCATTTGAATCAGGCTGGATATCAGCGTATTGGAGAAATATTTGTGAAATAGTTATATAAAGTAAAAAGATGAATACAAAATGGGGGTGGACGGTATTCTTCTTGTGGGGACTGTTTTCTCTGCAAATACAACCGTCGTATGGAAAAGAAGAAAGTACGGTACGTGTCATGAGTTTTAACGTTCGGGGAGGTACGGGTATGGATAATGTTCGAAACTATGACCGGACGGCCGATGTAATTAACAAGGTAAAACCTGATATTGTAGCGCTCCAGGAGTTGGATAGTGTGACAAAACGTGTTGATGGAAAAGATGTCCTTCAAGAATTGGCCCGACGAACTGCCATGTTCGGAACTTATGCTGCGGCGATTGATTTTCAGGGAGGAAAGTATGGAATAGGGATACTGTCGAAAGAAAAACCGTTGCAATACAGAAGAATTCCTCTCCCGGGAAGGGAAGAAGCCCGGGTGTTGCTATTCGCGGAATTTGAAGATTATATTTTTTGCGCTACCCATTTTTCCTTGACTGAAGAGGATGCAGAAACTTCTGTGGATATAATTCGTAAAACATTATCCGGAACAACGAAACCGTTGTTTTTTGCCGGCGATTTGAATGTTACGCCTGAATCTCCTGTTATTACCCGGTTAAAAGAAAATTTTAAGTTATTGACCAATCCTAAAAAACCGACTTGGCCTGCTGATCATCCGAAAGATTGTATCGATTATATTTTTGGTTATACTTCCGGAGGACATGCTTATACGGTCGTTTCCGGACAAGTGATGGATGAACCCGAGGCTTCGGATCATCGTCCTCTCTTTGTCGATGTGCGTATTGCTGCCGACAGTACGCAGATTATGCGTACTCAACCTTTTTTACAGAATCCCGTAGGAAATGGAATTACCGTATCGTGGCTGACAAATGTTCCTGCGTACGGTTGGGTAGAATATGGCGTAACTCCTGATAAATTGGAACAAAAGGTACATACCTTGGTGGACGGACAAGTAGTGGCAGGGAATAAACATCATAAAATTCGCATCGAGGGTTTATTGCCGGGACAAACCTATTATTACCGGGTTTGTTCTAAAGAAATAACTTTATATCAGGCTTATTATAAGGAATTTGGAAATACCGCTTGTTCTGAAATCCATTCATTTGCTTTGCCCGGAGAATCTGAAACGGATTTCACCGCTTTGGTGTTTAATGATTTACATAAGAACAAGACAGTCGTTAAGCAGTTTGCCCATCTGTTACCTTCTATAAAATATGATTTTGTTATTTTTAATGGCGAGTGTAGTGATGA
>CASFOM010000064.1 GCA_949296295.1 uncultured Alistipes sp.
AAAAACAAAAAAAGGAAAACGGGATTGTCTCTTTCCCGTTTTCCTTTTTTTGAAGGTTATTTTTTTGTTTGAATATAATTGTCAATTGCTTTAGCAGCCTTACGTCCTGCTCCCATTGCTAAAATAACTGTGGCAGCTCCTGTTACGGCATCTCCTCCGGCAAATACTCCGGGCCGGGTAGTAGCACCGCTTTCTTCATCAGCGATTAGACATCCTCGTTTGTTGGTATTTAGTCCGGCTGTCGTTGAGGCAATTAATGGGTTTGGAGAAGTTCCGAGAGCCATGATTACCACGTCACATTCTAAATCGAAGTCAGAACCTTGAATGGGAACAGGGCTTCTACGTCCCGATTCATCGGGTTCTCCCAACTCCATTTTGATACAATGTAGTGATTTTACCCATCCGGAACCATTATCATTAATTTTGGTAGGATTCGTGAGCATGAGGAATTCTATTCCTTCTTCTTTAGCATGATGTACTTCTTCTACGCGAGCAGGCAGTTCTTTTTCGGAACGGCGGTAAACAATGGAAGCATGAGCGCCTAATCGGGCAGCAGTACGCACAGCATCCATGGCAACATTTCCTCCTCCTACGACAACTACTCGGCTACCTGTATAAATAGGGGTGTCAAAATCGTCATCGTAAGCTTTCATTAAGTTGGCACGGGTCAAGAATTCATTGGCGGAAACCACTCCGTTTAAATTTTCTCCTTCGATTCCCATAAAACGAGGCAATCCTGCTCCTGAACCAATGAATACCGCTTCATATCCTTCTTCATCCATTAATTGATCTATGGTTACTGTACGGCCTACGACAACATCGGTTTCTATTTCTACACCTAATTTTCGAACATTGTTGATTTCAGCGGCAACAACTTTGTTTTTGGGCAACCGAAATTCAGGAATACCGTATTCCAAAACACCTCCGGGTTTATGTAATACTTCAAATATTTTTACTTGATATCCTAATTTGGCTAAATCGGCAGCGCAAGCCAATCCTGCAGGACCACTACCGATTACCGCTACTTTATGTCCGTTAGGAGCAGCAGTTTCTGCCGTTTCTATATTGTTTTCTCTTGCCCAATCGCCTACAAAACGTTCCAATTTCCCAATAGAAACAGGTTCCCCTTTCAGCCCTAAGATACAAGCGCCTTCACATTGACTTTCCTGAGGACATACTCGTCCGCATACAGACGGTAGTAATGAATCTTGTGCAATAATACGAGCCGCTTCAGTAAAGTTACCTTCATTTACTTGCGCAATGAATTGAGGAATCTGTAAGGATACAGGACAATGTTCAATACAACGTGGTTTTTTACAATTAATACACCGGGAAGCTTCTAAGCGTGCTTCTTCGATGTTGTAACCATAACATACTTCTTCGAAGTTGGTTACTCGTATTTTGGGGTCCTGTTCCCGTACAGGGACACGAGGTATTTTATTTGCCATATTTATATTTGAGTTTTGGATAGTAAATAAATACTGTAAGTTAAAGTTGGTTATTTATTGATCTAAACCTACACGACATTTGTGTCCTGCAGCTCGTTCTTGTGCCGCTTTGGCCTTTCTGCTTTCAATGGTTTTGTATTGAGCCTGACGACGCATAGCTTCGTCAAAATCTACCAAATGTCCATCAAATTCAGGTCCGTCTACACAGGTAAAATAGGTTTTCCCTCCTACGGAAACGCGGCAGGCTCCACACATTCCTGTCCCGTCCACCATCAGACTGTTCAAACTTACAATCGTTTTTATCCCGTATTGTTTTGTGGTTAGAGCTACGAATTTCATCATAATCATTGGTCCGATAGAAATTACCAAATCATATTTTTTCCCTTCGTTTTCAACTAAATGTTTGAAACAGTCAGTTACTAATCCCTTGAATCCTTCACTACCGTCATCAGTTGCCAAGTACAGGTTCCCGGCTACTTGTTGCATCTCATTTTTTAAGATGACAATACTGCTGGTCTTTGCTCCAATAATGACGTCTGCCTCTACACCCTGTTCCTTTAACCATTTAACCTGAGGATATACCGGCGCAGTTCCTACTCCTCCTGCGATAAATAATATTTTTTTATTCCGTAAGTCTTCAATATTTTCATAAATGAATTCGGAAGGACGACCTAATGGACCTACAAAATTCATTAACGAGTCTCCTTCATTGAGAGAACATATCTTTTGAGAAGAGGCACCAACGATTTGTGTGACTATTGTGACGGAACCTTCTTCTTTATTGTAGTCACAAATGGTCAAGGGGACTCTTTCTCCTTTTTCATCCACCCTTACAATAACGAATTGTCCGGGCTTAGCCGAAGCAGCTACACGGGGAGCTAACACATCCATCAAAAATATATTGGGCGATAGCTCTTTTTTTCTTAGAATTTTAATCATTTTATTTTTGTTTTTTCAGTTATTTTATTTGGGTTTAATGTAAGTTGGTAGCCATCCGTAATTCTATTACAGGATCGAATAGGTCATTACTGATTATGGTGACTTTTTTAGACATTCGAGCAATACCGTCAGATGTATCCATAGTTAATGTAATATGTGCAGATTCTGTCGGTTTTATGAGTTTTTTATCCAGGGAATAATGTATGGAACTGTCTTCAGCAATGATTGCTTCAATACTTAAATCTCGGCCTCCTATATTTCCTATTTCAAACGTTTTTTCTAATTTTTTCCCTATTTGTACGGTTCCAAAGTGATGGAAGGTAGAGGAAGGATCAATGTGAGGAGCAACTCGCCGTTCTTCATCGCTTAATCCTGAAAAATCAGGAATGGTTACTGCTGTAACTCTAATAGGATATTCATAAACTTTCCCGTTACTTGACAATAAAAAAGATTCCTCCAATGTATTGTACTCTTTTACTTTTGTCAGATCATAGGTTACAGTAATTTTCCCCTTCCCTTTGGGCGGTAATATTTTGGGATCTGTTGTTATGGATATTCCTGGAATAGAAACTCCTTGAGTTGCAACTTGAATGTCTTGCTCGGATTGATTATATAAATAAATATTTTTGCTGTGGCTGTATCCAAGAGCTACCGGACCGAAACTGACAGAATTACTGGAGGCACGTAACCCATCTCCTATTTTTACCGGGTAATCATCATCAATGGTTCTGGGGCGAGGTATCACGTTCCCTTGTATTGTCAATATGTCTTCTGTTTGTCGATTGTTGCTTACAATAATAATTTCCTTGTTAAATACTCCCGGACGTCCTGCAGGATCATAAGCTACCTTGATTTTTCCGCTACCCCCAGGCATGACCGGTTTCTTGTCATATTCAGGAGTTGTACATCCACAACTTGAAGATACAAAATTGATAACCAATGGTTTGTCACTAATGTTTTTGAATTCGAAAACATGGGTAACTATTCCATCAACTTCTTTTATTTGTCCAAAATCGTAATCGGTAGATGTAAATTTCATCTGGCTGGTTGTTTGGTTTTGTCCAAAGCCTGTCCCTATGAAATACAGGCATGCAGCAACTACTAAAGCAATTTTTTTCATACCTTATATTTTTTATTGGTTAATAACGCCGGAACCTATAAGTTCTCCATCAGAATTGTACCACGCAGCAAATTGTCCGGCCGTAATTCCGCGTTGAGGCTCCTCGAAGAGAATGTAAGCACCTGTTTCCGTTATGAATAACGTTCCGTCCTGTACTGGTTGTCGGTAACGTATTCTGATCCTGTATTTACAAGATTCCCCGGGATGCAGAGCTAAATCGGGACGTATCCAATGTATTTCATCCGGTTTTATCCGTAATGCTTTTCTGTATAATCCCGGATGATGATCACCTTGTCCTACATAAATGATATTTTCTGTTACATCAGTAGCAATAACAAACAAAGGGAGTGGTTTCCCTCCAATGTTTAACCCTTTGCGTTGTCCGATGGTATAAAAATGAGCACCATTATGTTCTCCTACTTTGTGTCCGTCCGTTTTATGATAATAAAATGGTAAGGCTTGTTCCTCCAACGGTTTGTTTTCGCTGGATGGTGAATGGTGATAGCCTTCCCAGTCGGAATCAATTTCTATTACTTCTCCTTTTTTTGCCGCCAATTTTTGTTGCAAGAATACGGGAAGGTCTACTTTCCCGACAAAACAAATACCTTGCGAATCTTTCCTTTCAGCAGTGGCTAATCCTTGTTCAGCAGCAATTTTCCGCACTTCAGGCTTGGTTAATTCTCCTATGGGAAATAGAGCCTTTGCCAATTGTTCTTGTGAAAGTTGGCAAAGAAAATAACTTTGATCTTTATTTCCGTCTAATCCGGCTAATAAACGATAAGTTTCTTTCCCATCCATACAAATCGTTTCTTTACGACAATAATGTCCTGTCGCAACATAATCTGCTCCTAAATCCAAAGCAGCTTTCATAAAGGCATCGAATTTTATTTCTCTGTTGCATAGTACATCGGGATTTGGAGTTCGTCCCTTTTCGTATTCACTGAACATATAGTCTACAACCCGTTTCCGATATTCATTGCTTAAATCAATGAAATGAAATGGAATGTTTAGTTTCTTGGCAACTAATTCAGCAAACATTCTATCATCATTCCAAGGACAATCTCCTGCTAATGTACCTGTTTTATCGTGCCAGTTACGCATGAAAAGGGCTGTAACGTCATAACCTTGTTGTTGCAACAAGTAAGCCGCAACACTGGAATCTACTCCTCCTGAAAGACCAATTACTACCTTTTTCATAAATTCTTGTTTTAACTATAATTTTAATTGTTTTTTTGCTGTGGATGTGGTAGAAAATTCTTGTAAAGATAGTGAAAAGGAGGGGAAAAATATGTTATCGCTGTTTTTTTAACACATTATTGGTTAATTAGAGTAAAATTAAACGATAGATAAATTTATAAATTCAAACCGGTTCTCTTGTTTTTACTTTTATTGCTTTTGTGTAAAATGGGTAGTTGAGAAAAAGTAATGATGTTATATAAAAAAGCATTGTGAAAGTATTTTTTACATAAAAATACTTTCACAATGTATAGATGTTTGAAAAACATGGATAAACAACAGGGTGAATAAAGGGTATTTATATTTTCCGAACCCGAATTAATTGCCATCCATCTTTTGTATGGTGTTCAACGAAATGTAATCCGTTTTTTTCAGCGCATTCCACTATTGTTTGTACGTCAGGTTCAAGAAATCCGCTGAAAAGAATTTCTCCGTTTGTCGTTAAGCAGGAAGCATACTTTTCCATGTTTTCCAATAAAACGTTACGGTTAATATTGGCAAAAATGAAATCGTAATGAGTTGCGTGTAACCGGGAAGCATCCCCTTGCATAACAGAAACTTTCGTTTCTACTCCGTTGGTTTTTATATTTTCCAGACAATTTTCTACAGCCCAGTCATCTATATCGATGGCATCCATAAAAGAGGCTCCTAATTTTATTGCCAGGATAGCTAAGATTCCTGTTCCACATCCCATATCCAACCCATTTTTCCCTTGAATGTTCATTTGAAACATATTTTCAATCATGAGGTAGGTTGTAGCATGATGTCCTGTTCCAAAAGACATTTTAGGCATAATTACAATATCGTAACGACAGGTACTGGGTTGGTGGAAAGGGGCCCTGACACAACATAAATCTCCTACTTGTATTGGTTCGAAATTGGATTCCCATACGGCATTCCAGTCAATATTTTCCATTTTCGACCATTCATATTTTATCAGGTCGTTTTTTAATGTTTGGAGATAATTTTCTATTTCCGTTTTTTTCTCTTTGAGGGATATGGCGGAAATATATCCATTTAAAATATTTTCTTCTTGTTGAAAACTGTCAAAGCCCAAATCTCCCAAATCGGCAACAATTATTCCGGTATCTTCTTCTTCTACTACTTCCGGAAAAATAATTTTCAATTCATAATATTCCATAGTGAATTTATTTTCAGTATGATTATTATTCTTTTATCCATTGATCCAAGGTATTCCATACTTTCTTTGCCTGTTCCGGAGGTAATGTTCCGATGCGGGCACGATGACTTCCTGCAGGCTCAACAACTTTAATCATGTTGGATTTTCCAGTAAATAGTTTGTCGTCGAGAGCTGCTGCAGTCCACGGATCATATTGTCCATAAATGCAAATCATTCGAGGATCATTGTGTTTGAGGTATTTGTAAATTTTTTTGTGTAAGGTATGGTCGAAATGAATTCCAGAGGCATCTTCAGGTAAAAATAGATTGTGTAAATATCCCTTGGAAGTATTGATGGTCAACCATTTTTTAAAAGGTTTCGTATCATATCCATAATACCCTAATTCTTTTGCAGCCTGAACAAAAAAGGATGGTTCGTCCGATACGGCAAAATAATCAGGACCGGATACTTGAATGAGATGGTTGAATAATTCTGTTGTATTTGCAGATGTTTTTGGAATTAATGTTGTGGGAGTTCCCCATTGCCATAAGGCGAAAGAGTATTCCAATACCATATAATCAAGTACTTCATCCAAAGGAATATTGAAGGTTAGTCGTTGCTTTCTGGATAAAGAATCTAACATAGGTAGTATTTCATCTTTTCTGGAAAGTATTTCACATTGAAAAGAGAGTATTTTTTCTCGATCTTCAGGAGTTCCGCAGGATTGAATGAACGGTTCATGTCGGCCATCTTCTGCTCCGAAACAGACAGGTGCTACATAAGGGACTGAAATATCTACATCATTTGGGAAAAAGGTACGATAAATAATCGTGGTTTGTCCCCCTTTGCTAATACCAGTTGAAATCCACTTTCCGGAATAAATCTCACCCATCAACGTACGGATATGGTGCAAATCATATGCTGAATTTTCTGCCGTAAGATATTGCCAATTACGAGGAGAAGGTGTTGATTCAGCAAAAAAACGATGTTCTACAAATACCATATTTGTTCCATATCGTTCAGATATTTCTTCTCTGTAATTAGGATTTAGTCCATAGTCTCCCCGATAACCTTCCGTAACTAACAGGGTAGGCGCATCAAAGCTGGTGTGGGAAACAAAGAATCGCTGAGAAAAAGAACCTGCTTCAGGGTGTGCATAATCCAAAGGTTGGGTGATGGTTACAATATATTTTTCATCAAATTTATTGCTGTGGATACGTTTTACTTCTGTGACACCTTCTAAACGTGATAGTTTGCTTTCTAATAAGGAAAGGGCGTTTTCCGTTTGAAGTTGTCCCGCAACTTCTAAGTTGGGGAAGGATATTCCGGATATACACAGTAAAAGTAAAAGAAGGAAACGGACTGTTTTTTTCATAATGTGATGATTATTGGTAAATTGATTTTGAGCGATTCCCCAAAAGGTTTAATCAATGAATTTGTTTATACAAAATTAATTTTTTTTCTTTGAAATCACTCTTTTTCTGTATCAATGAATATGGACTGGAACGAACAATTACTGGAGTATAAAAGTTATTTATTATTGGAAAAGAAATTGTCTGCCAATAGTATTGAGGCTTATATGCGTGATATAGAACAGTTTTATTGCTTTGTTTGTCATCATTCCAATAAGGTTATAGAAACAATTACACATGATGATATAGAACAATTTATTACAGAACTGTATGACCGAGGAGCTTCAGGAACTACCCGGGCAAGAATCATTAGCGGGATTAAAAGTTTCTTCAATTATTTATATGTGTATGATAAAATAGACCGATTGCCGACAGAATTGATAGATACACCTAAGATACAGAGAAAGATTCCGGATGTATTAACCGTTGATGAGATGAAGTGCATATTGGGTTCTATCGATCTTTCCCAACCTTTTGGCCATCGCAACAGGGCTATGTTGGAGATTCTTTATGGGTGTGGCTTGCGTGTCAGTGAATTGGTAAATCTACGACTGGGAGATTTATTTTTTAAGGATGGATATATTCGGGTAACAGGGAAAGGAGATAAACAGCGCCTTGTCCCCGTCCATCGAGGGGCTGTTGAACAGGTTGAATTTTATTTGGAACAACGGAAAGGAATGAATGTTGATCGGAAAAATGCCGAATTTGTCTTTTTGAATAATCGCGGGAAGCCCCTTTCCCGTGTTATGCTTTTTCTTATTATTAAAGAAGCGGTTGCCGCAGCAGGTATTGATAAGAAAGTTAGTCCTCATACGTTCCGGCATTCTTTTGCGACACATTTGATACAAGGAGGAGCCGATATTCGGTTGGTTCAAGAAATGTTAGGTCATGAAAGTATCCTGACAACTGAAATATATACTCATTTGGATACGGGGTACAAACATGAAGCAGTTGAGTTGTTCCATCCTTTGGGGAAACAAAAACATTCTTTTTGAGCGATTTCGTAAAAAATATTAACTTTGAAAATTGTTAATTTTTATTTTATGGAAATACATTCATTTCGATTTTTAGTTATCATCAGTGGATTGATTGCTTTGATTGTTTTGGCGATTCCTGTTGGTTTGTCTTTACGGAGAAGTTGGAAATCTAAAAATAATAAATAGAAAAAAATTGTCAGGAATATAAGTATAAAGTTATTTCACTGGTTGCTTTTGTTTTAATAGAATTCCACTTCCGAATCGGTTAGGATTACCGTGACTTTGTCGATAGGAAAAGAAATCGGAATTTGGGCAAGCCGTACATATTTCTGCTATTTCTATATGTTCAGATAATACTCCTGTTTGGATTAATTGATATTTATTGGCATCCCAAAGATTAGCAAACCATTTCCCGCTTTTCTTTTGTAATACGGAGTCATGGATTTTTATTTTGAACAGTTCAGCTACTTCCTCTCCTATTTCAAAACAGCAAGGACCAATAGAAGGTCCTATGCCGACTAATATGTCTTTGGGTTGAGAACCGAAAACTTTTTTCATTTGTTCGATTGTTTTCCCTGAAATATTCTCTACAGTACCCCTCCATCCGGCGTGTGCCGCAGCAATGACAGCACATACGGGATCAAATAATAGTATTGGGACACAGTCCGCAGTAAGTATCGTCAAACATATTTCAGGAATATTGGTAATTAAAGCATCGGTATTTGGTAAGCGGGAATGGTTATTAAAAGCACCTTTCCCTGTATCATGTTGTTTGACAATGGTAATGTTTGAACTGTGTGTTTGATGAGCCAGTACCATTTGTTTGGGGTTGAAACCGACGGATTGTCCTAAACGGTATCGGTTCTGTTTCCCCGTATTAGTGCTTTCTTCTAACCCGATATTTCCTTCCATAGAAGATATGAAATGAAGGATCCGAGGTTCTTTTTCAAGATTTTTGAATTGGTAAAACCGGAAAATTCCATTATCGATTTTTTTCATGAGTTGTTTTTGTTAAATCCTGGTCAGGTCGGTTTCTTGTTGAATTATTTTCGACTTTATATAAATAGCCTGTTTTACAAAGATATAAAACAGATGTTGAATTAGGGACAACTGAATTCCTTTTATGAGTTTTGTATTAAGATAACCTCGAATGATTGTCAGTATATATTCTTTTTTCTGTCATTTTGACAGGAAAAATTGAGTGGCATATTCTTTGATAACTTTCCTCAAGTTATCCCGTATATTTTACGGGATTTATTAGAAGTTAATAATCAAATAAAAAAGCGATAAATCATGCAAACCGGAAAAATAGGGGTAACAACGGAAAATATTTTCCCCATTATTAAAAAATTCCTGTATTCAGAACACGACATTTTTTTGAGAGAATTGGTTTCGAACGCAATTGATGCAACTCAAAAACTTAAAGCTTTGGCCTCTGCCGGAGAATATCAGGGTAATATTGAAAATTTGAATGTTTCTGTAAATGTCAATCCCGAAGAAAAAACCATTACCATAACCGATATGGGGATAGGAATGACAGCGGAAGAAGTAGAGAAGTATATTAATCAGATAGCTTTTTCCGGAGCAGAAGAGTTTTTGGAAAAATATAAGGATAAGACTAATATTATAGGCCATTTTGGATTGGGTTTTTATTCATCCTTTATGGTCGCTTCACGAGTAGATTTGATAACGAAATCGTATAAGGAAGGAAGTGAGGCAGTAAAATGGAGTTGTGACGGATCTCCGGAATATACATTGGAACCGACAGAGAAAGCATCTAATGGGACAGAAATTGTTTTGCATTTGGCAGATGATAGTACTGAATTCGCTTCTCGGGAAAAAATAGGAGAATTATTGCGTAAATATTGTCGTTTCCTTCCTGTCCCTATTGTATTTGGGAAAAAGCAGGAGTGGAAAGATGGAAAATATGTAGATACGGATGAAGATAATATTATCAATGATATCCATCCTTTATGGACACGTAAACCGGCGGATTTGAAAGAAGAGGATTATTTGAAGTTTTATCATGAACTTTATCCGATGGCGGAAGACCCTCTTTTCCACATTCATCTTAATGTGGATTATCCGTTTAATTTGACAGGTATACTTTATTTCCCTCGGGTAAAAAATAATTTCGAGTTGCAAAAGAATAAAATTCAACTATATAGTAATCAGGTATTTGTTACGGATTCAGTAGAAGGTATTGTTCCTGAATTTTTGACATTGCTACATGGAGTTATAGATTCTCCGGATATTCCGTTGAATGTATCCCGAAGTTATTTGCAGGGAGATCCTAATGTGAAGAAGATATCGGCTCATATTACAAAAAAAGTTGCGGACCGTTTGCAGGAAATCTTCAATACATCACGAGATGAATTTGAGAAGAAATGGGATGATTTGAAAATATTTATTGAATATGGGATTATTACAGAAGAGAAATTCGCAGATAAAGCAGCTCATTTTGTCTTATTGAAAAATATTGAAAATAAATATTTTACATTAGAAGAGTATAAGAAATTGGTGGAAGGAACGCAGACCGATAAGGATAAGAATTTGATCTATCTTTATACCAATGATGCTGTGGCACAAGACAGTTTTGTTGAAAGTGCCAAAAACAAAGGGTATGATGTACTGATTATGAACGGTCCCTTAGATACCCATTTTATTGGATGGTGTGAAAATAAAAATGAACATTTGCGTTTTGTTCGGGTAGATGCGGATGTTATAGATAAATTGATTCAGAAAGACGAACAAAAGAGTATGGCTCTTTCTTCCGAACAGCAAGGAATATTGCGTCCCGTTTTTGAAAGTCAACTTCCCTCCAAAGAAAAAGTCAATTATGTGGTTAGTTTTGAACCATTGTCAGAAAATGACGCTCCTGTTGTAATTACTCAAAACGAGTTTATGCGTCGAATGAAAGATATGAGTGCGGTAGGCGGAAGTCCTTATGCCTTTTATGGTCAGATGCCGGACAGCTTTAATGTTGTTGTTAACGGGAATCATCCTCTTGTTATGGATGTGTGGTCAGAGACAGAGAAAGAAGTCGGAGAGTCCGTTAAAAATCTGGATACGAAAATAGAGTCGTTGGATAAACAGAAGAAGAATTTTGACGAACTTATCAAGGGGAAAAAATCAGAAGAACTTACCTCTGAAGAAAAAGATAAGCAAGCAGAATTGGATAAAAAATTGAAAAAATTACGTACAGATAGGGAAACCCAATTGAAAGAATCAGGAAGTAAGAATAAATTGGTTAAACAATTGGTGGATTTGGCTTTGCTTTCCAATGGTATGCTGAAAGGGGAAAGTTTAACTAATTTTATTAAACGAAGTATTGAACTGATTAATAAATAATTTGTTTTGAA
>CASFOM010000065.1 GCA_949296295.1 uncultured Alistipes sp.
AAATCTTATTCCTTTGTTCAGGAACTGGAAAATGGACGGCAACAGATTGTTAAAACCGATATAAAAAGCGGAGAAACAACGGTCCTGGTCAAGCCTGATTTATTGAAATACAACAATCACTATATATATGTTGAGGATTACAGCTTTACCCCCGATTTATCAACGGTCATGTTGTTTTCAAATTCTCAACGTGTCTGGAGGTACAACACCAAGGGGGATTTCTATCTGTTGCATATAGAAACCGGGAAAATGATAAAAATTGCCCCGGAGGTACAGGAACCTGAGGTCCAGTTCGCGAAATTATCGCCCGACGGAACCAAGGTCGCTTATGTCTATAAAAAGAATGTGTATGTGCAGGATGTGGAAACAGGTGCTGTGAAACAATACACTCATGATGGTTCCGAGGTGTTGATTTATGGTACGTTTGACTGGGCTTACGAAGAAGAATTTTCCTGTCGTGACGGATTAAGATGGAGCCCGGACAGTAAAAAATTGGCATTCTGGAAAATAGATTCTTCCGAAACCGGAGTGTTCAATATGATTAACTATACCGATTCCATCTATTCAAGAGTTATCCCCATTCCTTATCCCAAGGTAGGAACAGCCATGTCCGGGGCCTTTATCGGAGTGGTTCATTTGGAAAACGACCAGCTCGTATGGATGAATATAGAGGGAGATCCTTATGACCATTATCTGCCATATATGGATTGGGCCGGTTCTTCCGATGAGTTGATTATTCAGCAGATTCCCAGGGTGCAAACGAAAAACCGGGTTATTCTGGCCAATATATATGACGGCTCTTCAGAAACCGTATTTACCGATGATACGGAAGGGAAGTATTGGATTGACGTCAATGACCGTATTATATGGATTAATGAAGGGAAGGAGTTTTTGTGGTTGAGCGAGCAGGACGGATGGAGACACTTATATGCCGTATCCCGGGACGGATCTGCCAAAAGATGTCTGACAAAAGGGGATTATGATGTCCTTTCCATGAACTATTATGACGAGAAGAATCAATGGGTCTATTTCACAAGCTCTTTGAATAGTCCTGTGACCAGAATGGACTACCGGATTTCCTTAAAGGGAGAGAAACCTGCTGAGGCTGTCGATGCTGCTCAAACATCGGGAACCCATGCTTATAACATTGCTCCGGGGTCAAAATATGCCCTGCATTGTTATTCCTCTGCCGGACAACCCATGGTGGCTGATCTGATTGATTTGAACAGTAAAAAAGTGATTCGCAATATTGTCTCCAACACCCGTTTGAAAGAAAGATTGGACGCTTTGCAGTTGCCTCAGCAAAAATTCTTTCAAGTGGATATTGGGGAAGGGGTAGTCTTGGATGCCTGGATAATAGAACCTGAGAATATCGATTATTCCCGAAAATATCCGGTCATATTCCATGTTTACGGGGAACCCGTAGGTTTGACGGTAACTGATCAATGGGGAGGAGACAATTATCTGTTCCATCAATATCTGGCGGCAAACGGTTATGTGGTAATCAGTGTAGAGAATCGGGGAACGCCCTCGCCTCGCGGGGTCGGATTCAGAAAATATTGTTACAAGGCAATAGGTGTCCATGCCCCTAAGGATCAGGCTATGGCGGTTAAGGCCATTCTGAAGAAGATGCCTTTTCTGGATCCTGATCGCGTAGGTATTTGGGGGTGGAGCGGTGGGGGCTCCATGACCTTGAATGCCCTGTTGAAATATCCGGATATTTACAGCACAGGTATTTCCATTGCTCCCGTTCCTGACCAACGATTGTATGACTCTTTTTATCAGGAACGTTACATGCTTACTCCTCAGTTGAATCCCGACGGATTCTTTAACGGCTCTCCGGTCAATTTTGCCCAGGGGTTGAAGGGAAATCTTTTGTTGATTCATGGTACGGGAGATGATAATTGTCACTATCAGGGGACTGAAAGAATGATTAATGAATTTATCAGACATAAGAAACAGTTTACGATGTTTGCCTATCCCAACAGGTCGCATGGTATCTATGAGGGACAGAATACATCGATTCATTTGAGGGAGATGATGTTTCAGTTTTTCAAGAAGAATCTGTAAAAGACAAGGACTCTTGTTAAAGGAGGGTGCCCTGAAAGTCAGAAAAGACGAAAAGGGCACCCTCCCTTTTTTCGCCCCGTAGCTATTGAGAAAAGAGTAAAAAACAAGGGAGTACGCCGTAATGAAAACGTGACGCAACTCCCTTGGATATGGGGAATAGTCTGTTTGTAAGAATGAAACGAGTAGGACTCCTCAATAATGTAAGGGCATACCCCTTATCCCAAACAACTACTTCAGGTGATCCAACATCAGATGAAGCCGATTGGCAATATTGACGTCGCTGACACCACTGTCAAAATCGAGGGCAAGCAGATTCAGTTCGGGGTACAGGGTTTTTATCTTTCTTTCGATACCCCGTGCTATGATGTGGTTGGCAATACATCCAAAAGGTTGAAGGCTGATTACATGATTTACTCCGGAACGGACAAACGAAATAATTTCTGCCGGCAGCAACCACCCTTCTCCGAATTGGGCCGAGAGAGAAATGGCCGATTCCGCCTGTGCTGCCTCTTCAAAGATATTCCCAAAAGGAGTGTAATAACGGAATGCGGAACTTATCGTATTGAACCGCTCAATCTCTTCATACACTTTCCGGTATATCCAGTGAGTGACAAAGGTCGGGGTATGGTCTCGCTTGATGTAGGTCTCGTGACGTACCCGGCGATTTACGAATCCCTGCAGGAAAAAACCGGCTAAAGTGGGAGGAACCACCTCTACTTTTTGGTCGATGAGCCATTGAACAACGTTCTTGTGCGCAAAAGAGTTGAACTTTAAAAAGATTTCTCCGACTACTCCTACCCGCGGACGTCTCTCGTCGGTGACTATGCTGTCAAAATCCCGGGCCGCCTGGGACAGCAGTTTCTGAAGACCGGAAGGGTCGTTCCTCCGGATGGGACCGCAAGCTGCTTCCAGGTAGTAATCCCGCAGTTTCCGGGCGGAACCTTCCTCTTTTTCCCGGACTACCGAGGCATGGTAAAATTTTGAGAGGCAATCACCAAACAGAACTACGTCGAGGGTGATATGGATAAGGCGGGCCCAATTGATATGGAATCCCGATTGTTCATTGGATAAACCGCTCCCAAAGGAGAGAGACAAAACAGGAACCTTGGAAAAACCCGCTTCCACCAACGCATTCTTAATCAGTGCCAAATAATTGGAAGCCCGGCATTGTCCTCCCGTCTGGGTAATGGCTACGGCTGTCTCGGACAAGTCGTAACGTCCCGATTGGAGCGCTTGTATCAAATCCCCTACAATGAGTGTAGCGGGATAACAAACTTCATTGTTGGCATAGCGCAAACCGCATTCTGCCGAGTCATTTGTGCTGAGCGGCAAGACTTCCAACTCATATCCTGCTGACTGAAACAGGGCTGGAAGAAGCGGAGAGACATAATCGGTGAAATAGGGAACCAGGATTTTTCGTTTCCTGTCCCGTTTCGTGTAGGGTGCCGTAGTTGTGAACGGACGGACACGCAGTGTTCGACGACGGTTGAGTTTAAGACTTTCAATCAAGGAACGGACCCGCAGCTTCAATGAGCCTATGTTGTTGACATCATCCACTTTCAGCTGAGTCAGACTTTTCCCGTAACGACGCAACAAACCTGCCGCTTCATCCAACAGAAAGGCGTCCGGTCCGCAACCGAAAGAGGTTATTTCTACCATGTGGACATGGCTGCCTTCCCCGGCTACCCACCGGGCGGCTTTCAGAATACGGTTGGTATAACTCCACTGGGAGACCATGTGGGTATCCGGAAGCGGAATGTTGTTATCGTGTCGGACAATATCTTCGGTGATGACCGATACTCCCATAGAGGCAATCAATTCCGAGAGCTTGTGTTGCACCAACGGGTCGGTATGGTAAGGACGTCCTGCCAACAACAGAGTCAATCGGCCTTCTTCCCTGCTCTTACGGTAGATGCGCCAATTCAGTTCCTTTACCTGACGTTCATATTCCTTTTGGGCCTCAAAGCCTTTCCTGACCGCCTGGCGAGCCGTCCGCTCATCTACTCCCAAACTTTTCAGATAGGCAATACAACCTGCGGCCGTATGGTGCGAATCCCGGAAAGACAACACCGGAGAATCGACCGGAACAGATGGATTAACCGCGCTTCGGATAACGTCGGAATAACCCGATACGATGGGACAGTTATAGCTGTTGGCCGCTTGAGAATCTTCATTCTGCTCCAAAATCACATAAGGCATGAAAATACGGTCCACGCCTCGTTCTTCCAATTCGTAGATATGGCTGTGAACTAATTTCGCCGGAAAACAGATGTTGTCCGACATGACCGAATGTACACCTGATTCATATCGGGCATACGTAGAGGGGGAAGAGAGGAGTGTGCGGATGCCGGCGGTACGGAACAGGGCGTGCCAAAAGGGATAGTTCTCGTACATATTGAGGCAACGCGGAATACCAATCAGAGGACCTCCTTCCGGTTCTTTCCCTTCGGAGGCGCGGTTGAAAAGCAACTTGTACTTCTCAACACTGCCGTTTTCTCCCCAGGAGGTGTCTGTACCTTGATTGGAGAAGACCTGTTCGCATTTATTCCCGGAATAGAAGACGCGCTGGTTGTCAAACAGATATTTTTGTATGGTGCATCGGTTCTCACATCCCCGACATTGCAGTTCCCGGGTGGTATAGTTGGCTGTCTGTAACAGTTGTTCCAGGGCGGTATCCGACGTATGTGCTTCTGTCCGGGCATGAAGGGCGCAACCGTAAGCTCCCATCAGTTCAGGATGATTGCTTCGGTGTACCGTAGTTCCCGTAAGCTGTTCGAAAGCGCGTACCACTGCATCGTTACGCAGGGTCCCTCCCTGTACGACAATATGGGTCCCCAACTCCGACAGATTTTTTATCTTTAATACTTTATACAGACAGTTCCGTGCTACGGAGTAGGCCAAACCTGCTGCTATGTCGCTTACGGAAGCTCCTTCCCGCAATACCTGTTTGACTTTGGAGTTCATGAATACCGTACAGCGGGTTCCCAGGTCGCAAGGAGCGGAGGAGGAACAGGCTGCCTGTGAAAAGTCGGAGGCGGAATAGTTGAGGGAACGGGCAAAGGTTTCAATGAAAGAACCGCATCCGGAGGAACAGGCTTCGTTGATTTCCATCCGGCAAAGGGTATGGTTTTCTATGAACAGCGCTTTCATGTCTTGCCCTCCGATGTCTAAGATAAATGATACATTCGGATTGATGTGTCGGGCTGAAAGATAATGAGCGATGGTCTCGATGATTCCTCCGCCCAAGTTGAAGGCTGTTCGGATAAGGTCTTCCCCGTAACCGGTAGAGCAACTTCCTGCTATGTGCAGGCGGGCATGGGATTCATTACATAATTCCCGGAGCCGTTCAAGTCCTTGATGTACCGCAGCAATGGGGTTTCCGTTGTTGGGTGCATAATGATAAAAGAGCAGACGGTCGGAAGCGTCTGTGACGACAATTTTGGTAGTGGTGGAACCGGAGTCGATACCTAAATAGGCTGGTCCTTCATAATCTTTTAACGCTACTCCTTCTATACGGTGACGTGCTTTCTCCTGCTGCCAGGAAGCGTAGGTCTCCGGAGAATCAAACAGGGCCGGAAGACGTCGGGTAGTCTGTATCGTCCCGGAAGGGGCCGTTCGCAACAGGTCGGCCCAGGCTCGTGCCGTACGTTCTGAACTTTCTCGACAACGAAGAGCTGTCCCCAAAGCGGGAATGAGGTGTGCATTCTCCGGGGTAATGAATGCTTCGGGAGATAACTTCAGATAATCGGCAAAGGCTTTTCGCAAGGCCGGGATAAAGGTTAGAGGACCGCCGCAAAACAGAATACGCGGAGTGATGTCGCATCCATGAGATAATGTGACGACGGTTTGTACCGCTACGGCATGGAAGATGGAAGCGGCAATATCGGCTTTGGACGCCTGTTTGCTGATCAGATTTTGAATGTCTGTCTTGGAGAAGACTCCGCAACGTGCTGCAATGGGATAGAGACGCTGTGCCTGCTGTGCCAATCCGTTCAACTCTTCAACGGATACCCCTAATAAGATGGCCATTTGATCGATGAAGGCGCCTGTCCCTCCGGCACAGTTGCCGTTCATGCGTAAATCTGCTGCTCCCGAAGAGGTCAGATAAACAATCTTTGCATCTTCTCCTCCAATGTCAATCATGGTGGAGACTTCGGGGTAAGTCTGTTGTACAGAGGTGGTGGCGGCGGCTACCTCTTGCTCGAACGGTATGCCGAAGCGTTCTGCCAAGCCCATCCCTACCGAACCGGTAATGGACAGGGATACGGGGTGTTCTCCCGTATAAAGTTCCAACTCGTCAAAAAGAGAAGGAACCGTTCGTTGAATGTCGGCCTGGTGACGAATGTATTTGGAAAAGATAAGTTGTCCTGTCTCGTCAAGTACGGCTATTTTAGCGGTAGTTGAACCTACATCCACGCCTGCTTTGTATCTGCTCATAAAATTGTTATGCGGTTGAGGTCCGATTCCGGATGAAAAATTCTTTTCCCGGGATGGATACGGACGAATTTTTCCCATGCAAAAATAGGGAAAAAATGAAAAATAGGTTTCTGAAAAAATATTTTCTTTCCAGAAGCAGGTTTCCTTCCCTAAATAAAAAATTCGGTCCGATGTTTCCATCTGTTCCGTCTGTTTGATAAATCAGGGGATGAGTATCTGATGAAGAAAACAGCCAAAAATAACCGTTAAATCCTTCGGGGAGGAAATTGAAAACGGCTTCTTAGAATTCATTACGGAGATTTTCTTGATATTTGATAAAATAAACGGTAAAATCTTCTATCGGGACATAAAATCGATACTTTGGGACATAAATTGTGAAAATTGAAAGTACGAATTATCCGGTTATGCATTATCTTTGCAAAGAAGGGGTAATTCCTGGTCGTGGTGAGAGGAAAGGAAAAACATTTCCGCAGAAGCCAGACGACAGGAAAAGTAGATGTGTGTTTTCATTTAATTTTAAACAGTCATGAAAAATCTGAGTACCTTGGTCGCATTTTTAGGCGGCGCTGCTGTAGGAGCTGCATTGGGTATATTGTTTGCTCCGGAAAAAGGGGAAGATACCCGTCGTAAGATTGCTGAAATTCTCCGTAGGAAGGGAATCAAGCTGAATCGGAGTGAGATGGATGATTTGGTGGAACAGATTACTTCCGAGATTAAAATAGAGGGGGAACAGTAATTCCTGATTCAAGGGGGAGTGAACGGTGTCTCAAAAGGGGCAGAGAATTGTTGTCGAGGAACAGGATAATGTTGTTTGCCTTTGCCTCAATGCTTCGTCTGATAAGGGGAGTAATCCTTTAAGAGAAGTAAAAACGGTGTTTGAATACACATCCCCTACGGAATGCCTGTCTTTTAATAATAGTCGTTTTCAAAAATAAGGGTGGACAAATGTTCTCTGAGGATCGAAACATAGAAAATTTAGGGCAGTTATATACACAGATTAAACGGTATTTGAGCTTGCAGAAGGAATATGCCCGTTTGGAATTGGTGGAAAAACTGTCTCTTCTGCTTTCTACGCTTTTAATAGTGTTTGTAGCAGTGGCATTGGGCTTGGTGGCACTTTTTTACCTGATGTTTGCCGTAGCTTATCTGTTGGCACCTGCGGTAGGGGGATTGCCTGCCAGTTTTGCCATACTTGGCGGAGTTTGTCTGCTCTTGATCCTGCTGGTTTATCTGTTCCGAAAACAGTTGATAGTAAAACCACTGGTACGTTTCCTGGCATTGCTGTTTCTGAATGACCGGAAACATAAAACGGAGGAATGAAGATGGAAAACGATGAAAAGACCATTTGCCCGGTAACATTGGAAGAGATTGTCCGGCGGAAAGAGATTGTCCGGGGACAGTTGACTGCGCAACGGGCGGAAATCGCCGATACAATCCGTGAGATGGTGGCACCAACACCTCCTGTCGGGGGGGCGTCACATCCGTTGGTACAAGGTTTTCGTACCGGAATGATGATTTTCGACGGGGTAATGACGGGATTGAAAATCATGCGGAAGATACGGACGTTTATCCTGAAGATGCGGTAGTCGCGTTTGGGGTGTGGAACTGTCCGATTCCATTTCGTAAGACCGTTGCCATGAAACGGATTCCGACTATCGGAGGATGGAAATGAATGAAAAAAAGGTTGTGTCCAAATGAAAACAGACACAACCTTTTTTATATCTATGGTTCCAGTCCTCCCCCCAGTGCCTTGTACAGCGATACGGCTGCTGTCAGTTCATTCAGTCGCGCATCATTTACGGCAATAGCCGCATCGAAAAACTGACGTTGAGCATCCAAAACGTCAAGATAGCTGATGTCTCCATTGACATACTGCAATTCGGTCAGTTCATGATAGGAGCCTGCCGATTGAAACAGAGCTTCTGCCGATTGATACATCTCTTTGCTCTTCTGAAAGGTGCCTATCGCGTTATTGACTTCCCGGAACACCTCCAATACGGTTTGTTCATAATGATACACCTCTTGTTCTCGTACTGCTTCTGCCGCACGTCGGGCTGCCTTATTTTTCCCGAGATTGAAGATAGGACCGGTCAGAGTCCCGGCTAAATACCATGCCGGACTTTTTAAAAAATTGGCTAACTCTGAATTCTCGCCCCCGAAAGAACCGGTCAAGCGAATGGACGGAAACATGTTGGCATAGGCAATGCCTGCCTCGGCATTGGCTTCCCGTAACCGTTGTTCGGCTGCCTGTACATCCGGACGCCGCTGCAATAGCGTAGAAGGAAGATCCACCGGAAGGTCCCGAACCTGCTGCAGCTCACTGTCGTCTCCTCGAGGAATGTCGGTAGGGAAGGAGCCTAATAAAAGGGATAAGTCATTCTCCTTCATCTCGATATCATTTTCCAATTTAGGAACTAACGTCTCGGTTCGTGCCAACTCCACCAAACTCTGGCGATAAGGAATCTCGGAAATGAGACCACTCTCGTAACGAAGTTTCGCCAACCGAACTCCTGCCCGTCGCGCTTCCAACGTCTGTTTGACAATGGCTAATTCCCGGTCAAGGGATTGCAATTCAAAATACATTTGCGCTACTTGGGCGATTAAAGACAGTTGTACCCCCTTACGGGCTTCTACCGACTCCAAATAGGCGGCTATCCCTGCTTCGTTCTGCCACCGTAACTTACCCCATAAGTCAATCTCCCAACCGATGGTTATTGCCGCATTGAATTCCGGATCGGGAGAACGGTTGTTCCCGCCATAGTTGAGTACCTCTTTTTCAGCAGTAGCCTGTACTCCCAATTCAGGAAACAGTCCCGCAAATTTGATACGTTTCTCGGCAATCATCTCTTTGATTCGGGCTGTGGCGGCCAACATGTCTTTATTGTATTCCAACGCTTGACCGATAAGACGTTGAAGAACCGTATCGGCATAGAACGTACTCCATCCGATATCCGCAGCAGAACCTTCCGAAAGTCCTTGCAACTCGAACGTTTCAGGCATCTCTTTCATCTCTGGTGTACGATGAGCCTTGCCAACACGACATCCTTGCAACAGCAGCAGATGAATCAATAAAAAGGCGGTCCATGGACCGAAAGAAAACGGAAGGTATTTCATGATTTTCTTATGTTTCGTTTTAACAGTTTTGGAAAGCGTAATTCCGGTAAATGCAGCCGTTCGCGTAATTTATAAATCATGACAAAGAAGAAAGGCACTAACACAATCCCTACGGTAATGGCTGCAAGCATTCCGAAGAATACCCCGGTACCGATGGAGTGTCGGCTCGCGGAACCCGGACCTGTCGCAATGACCATCGGAAGCATACCCAATACGAATGCCAGGGAGGTCATCAGGATAGGACGGAACCGCAAGCGTGCAGCCTGTATCGCTGCCTCTACCGGATGGGTTCCGGCATCCGTCTGTACCTTTGCAAATTCAATGATAAGGATGGCGTTCTTCGCAGCTAACCCTATGAGGGTTACCAGACCGATTTGAAAGTAGATATCATTGTCAAGTCCCAGAACCCAAATACCCAGGTAGGCGCCTAATGCAGCTATCGGCAAGGAGAGCAGGGCTGCCACAGGTACCGACCAGCTCTCATATTGCGCCGCTAAGAAGAGGAACACGAAAAGGAAAACAAGTGCCATTACTTTCCCTGTTTGTCCCGAGGCTTTCTGTTCTTGAAACGACAAGCCGCTCCAGGCTACTCCGATATTGGCCGGAAGATGTTGTGCCGCAATCCGTTCCACTGCTGCCATGGCCTGTCCCGAACTGTATCCGGGGGCCGGGGTAATCTGCATGGGAGCCGACGTGTACATATTGAACCGGCTGATGCTTCCCGGACCTGTGGTATAATAGGTCTTTCCCAATGCGGTCAGCGGAACCATAGTACCGGACGAGGTCTTGACGAAAAAGAGATTGATATCGTCCTGGGTTGCCCGGAAAGATTGGTCGGCCTGTATATAAACCCGGTAAATACGGTTGAACATGTTGAAGTCATTGACGTAAACCGAGCCTAAGTAGGCTTTCATGGTAGAAAAGATATCTGAAATGGGAACCCCTAACAATTGTGCCTGATCGCGGTTCACATCGAAATAGAGTTGGGGTATTTCTGCCTGTAAGGCGGAGGAAACTGTTTCCAACTCTTTCGCCTGACCTGCATAATAGGTGAAGGTATCAACGGCGGCTACCAGGTCTTCCCATTGTGCTCCCGAACGTGCTTGCAGTTTCATTTCCACACCGCCTGCTCCTCCAAGACCGGGAACTACCGGCGGACGACTGATGTGTGCAATGACTTCGGGATAATGGTAGAATTCCTTTTCCATGTCATCCATCACCTCTTCTACGCCCATACCCCGTTCTTTCCACGGTTTCAGCATGACGGTCAGGGTAGCACGTCCTTGATTGGTCCCCACCCGGGGACTCGAACCGGTGACGTTTTGAACATAATCAACTGCTTCGTGGCGGTTGATGTAATCGGTGGCCCGTTCCGTTACTTCCCGCATTCGCTCCAAGGTAGTACCTTCCGGCATTTGCAGCTCTACGGTGAAATATCCCTGATCTTCCTGGGGAATGAACCCGGTAGGAACAATTCGGTTCAGTACGAAGATGGCGACCAATACCATTCCGAAACCCGCCATAATACGACGAGGGTGGCTGAGGGCCTTCCGGAGCAGTCCGGTGTATTTCTTGTTTCCTTTGTCTAACCAGATGTTGATGCGGCGGAACAGACGGTTTTTCTTCTCCTTGGAGGGAGGACGCAGAATTACGGCACACATCGCCGGACTGAGGGTCAGTGCTACTACGGTTGAGATGAGCACCGAGACAACAATGGTTACCGAGAACTGACGGAACAGAGAACCAGTGATTCCGCTTAGAAAACTTACCGGTATAAATACGGCGGCCAGGACTAATGAGGTGGCAACCAACGCTCCTGTCAGCTCCTTCATGGCTAAGTGGGTAGCTTCCCGTGGTCCCATGTTTTGACTGCTCATCAGTCGTTCCACATTTTCTACGACCACAATGGCATCATCCACTACAATCCCGATGGCCAATACTAAGCCCAATAAGGTCAGCGTATTCAGGGAGAAACCCATAATCAGCATGAACCCGAAGGTCCCGACGAGGGAAATAGGTACGGCGATGATGGGAATCAGCGCGGTACGCCAGTTCTGTAAGGAGAAGAAGACAACCAGAATGACAAGGAAGAGCGCCTCAAACAACGTTTTATATACTTCGTGGATGGATTCGGAAATGTAATCCGTCATGTCGAAGGGAATGAGGTAGCTGAGACCTTCCGGAAAGTCGCCGGAAATTTCCTTCATTGCCTCTTTCACCTCTTCGGCTACCTGCATGGCATTGGCGCCCGGTAACATATAGATACTCAGAATAGCTGCATTCTCTCCGTTCAAGCCACTCTCGGTATTGTAGGAGGAGGCTTCAAGGGATACCCGTGCCACGTCCCGGATACGGATGAAAGAACCGTCGCTGTTGGCACGAACCACAATATCTTCAAAATCGCTGACTGTAGAGAGACGACCTCGGGCGGTAATGGGGATGGTGATATCAACGCCCGACATGGGGGCTTTCCCCAACTCTCCGGCCGCAGATTCGCGGTTCTGGTCTTTTAAGGCATTTTGCAAATCTTTGATGGTCAGACCAAAACTGGCCAATTTATCCGGATATACCCAGATTTGCATCCCGTAATAGCGGCTCCCTACGTTGGAAACACGTCCTACGCCCGGAATACGTCGGAGAACGTCGAGAACGTTGATGGTAGCGTAGTTGCTGAGATAAATTTCGTCGAATTTCGGATCGTTCGAGACCAACGCAATGGTGAGCAGTTGGCTCGCTGCCTGTTTCTCTACTGAGATACCGTTTTGCAACACTTCCGCAGGCAGACGGGATTCGGCCAATTTTACACGGTTTTGTACCTCTACCGCTGCAAAATCGGCATTGGTATTTACGTCGAAGGTGACCGTTAAGGAGAGACCGCCTGAGTTGGAACAGCTGGACTCCATGTAAATCATGCCGGGAGTACCGTTTAACTCCTGCTCAATGGGGGTGGCTACGGCCTGGGAAACCGTGGTGGCATTGGCCCCCGGGTAGGAGGCGCTGATTTTTACTATGGGGGGAGTGATTTGAGGGTATTGTTCTATGGGCAGGGAAATCAACCCGATAATCCCTACCAATACGATTAAAATTGACAGTACGCTCGAGAAGACCGGACGGTCTATGAAAAAAGCAGGTTTCATAGGCTATTCCTCCCCTTGGTCCGGCGTTGAGTTAATGGATAAATCTTCTGAAGTATCTTGTCGGGAGGTGTCCGGCTCCGGTAGCATCTCTTCTGGTTCAGGAACAGGACCCTCTTCCGGTTCTTTCCAGAGTACGGGTTGTCCGTGAATTAATTTTTGGTACCCTTCCACAACAATCTTCTCTCCCGGCTCCAAGCCTCGTGTGATGACTACATTGTTCTGTTTCTCATACCCCGTTTCTACGTATCGTTTTTCGGCAATGCTGTCCGGACGTACCACAAAGATAAAGGCACCTCCCTTTTCAAAAGAGAGAGCTTTTTTGGGAACAACCACGACATCTTCCAAGACGTCAAGCAGTAACTTGACCCGGGTAAACTGTCCCGGAAGAAACTCTTGATGCGGATTGGGTAACTCCGCCCGAACACCGAACGTTCCCGTCTTCGGATCTACTTGCGGAGAGGCAAAATCCACAATCCCCTTTTCTTCATAGACCGAGTTGTCGGCCAACGTTACCGTTACGGTAGGCTGCCAGGAACGGCTCGTATCCTGTTCCCCCAGATAGACCTTTCTTCGCTGGCTTCGCAGATAGTCCAGCGAGGTCAGTTTGAAATCCACCAGAACGGTATCGCGCTGTACCACAGTAGCCAATAAGGATGAGTTGGATTTGCCTACCAGGGTCCCTATGTCCACGTGACGTTCACTGATGTAGCCCGACAAAGGAGAGCGAACTACCGTATAGCTCAACTCTAATTCTGCCTGAGCCAAGTCGGCTTTACTCATTGAAACGCTCGCATTGGCCATGTCAAGGGCCGCTTCTGCATTGTCGAGATCCAATTGGCTCACTGCATTCTGTTCGTATAACGGTCGTAAACGCTGTACGTCACGTAATGCCTTGGCGGCTTGTGCTTCATCCTTTCTCAACTGTGCTTTCGCCTTTTCTACCCGGGCCTTGTAAGGAGCGTCGTTGATATAAAACAAGGCTTCTCCTTCCCGAACCTGTTTCCCTTCGTCGAAAGTCATCTTTTCAAGGAATCCTTCTACCCGAGCGTGTATCTCTACGCTTCGTGCAGCACGAATCAATCCGGCATATTCACCGTAAATTTCAATGTTGTCCGTGGATACGGTCTCTACCTCTACAACAGGAGGCTGTGGTGCCTCTTCCTGACAGGAACCCAACAACAGGCATAGGGAGACCAAACTGATAGCGGTACGTTTTTGTATCATTCGAGTTAAATATAGGTCCGTACAATTTTTTTAAAAACTGTAAATCGGGGCCGATTATTGCCCTTTTGTGGTATTTTTTCTCGTTAGGTATGGAGTCGGATAGTCGGTCGTTTTCAAAAAAAAGAATGACAGCCTGTATAATGCTTGAAAAATATAGAAGCTTTTATATTTTTTTTGAAAATCCGGAACGGCAAAAATAGAAAAAAAATATTGAACCTGAATTTAATCGGATTTTTTACCGTTATTTCGCTGCTTTGGCTTTTTTAACTTTTGTGCGAATATGGAGAAAAAATGAAACCATGATGAGAAAAAAAAGAATTTAAAAAGAAAAAAAACGAAAAAAGAGCTATCGACTGTTTTTTGATTTTTATTTGACCGATGAATTTATGGGTTTCGTCGATAAGTAACCGGTATAGGTCGAAATTGTTTTGTTTTATTGGATACTTATTTGTACTTTTATTCCATCATTATACGTCGCCTCCGACCTATTGGAAGACAGGGAAATCGGGGTGTTTCATTGTTTTGGGGGAAATGAATTCGCTATAATGGCGGCAATGAACCCGGTTTCCTTTTTTAAGAAAAATCTTGTCGGGGCTTTTTACGCTCTTGTCAGGTTCTCTGAACCTTTTCTTTTCAAGAATTGAAATGGTGAAAACAAAATAAAAAGTGCGGTGTTTTGTCAATCGGTGGGAAGCAATTAATTATTTGTCTATTCATACACAGTTACCCTCAACGCTTTCCGAATTTTGTTGGTTAAACAGTCTCAAAATCAGATTTCATATTTATTTATAAATTCTCACCATCTGCAAACACCGCATTTTTATCTCCTCTGTCGAACCCTTTTATGACTTCCTGTGTACAATGGTTCCTGTGGCCTGATGTGTCGGCATTACCAACGCTTCCGCCAACTGAATATGTTCCGGCAAAGAGGCTGCAAAATAAACTACTTCCGCTACATCATCGCCCGTTAATGGTTGAATCCCCTGATAGACTGCATCGGCGCGGGACTTGTCCCCGCGAAATCGTACCACTGAAAAATTGGTCTCTACCAATCCCGGCTTGATATTCGTTACCCGTATCGGAGTATCTACCAAATCAATCCGAAGACCATCCGAAAGGGCTTTTACGGCCGCTTTACAGGCACAATAAACACTGCCTCCCGGATAAGCCGCGTCCCCCGCAATCGAACCCATGTTGATAATGTGCCCCCGACCGCGTGAAATCATCCCGGGAACAACAAAACGAGTCATCGACAACAAAGCCTTTACATCCGTATCAATCACTACGTCCCATTCTTCCAAGGAACCTTCATGCTCCTTGTCCGTCCCGATGACCAGTCCCGCATTGTTGATTAATACGTCAATCGATGCCCAAACTCCCGAAAGAGACGATAGGGAATGAAGGGCCTTTTCCCTGTCCCGAACATCAAAAGGCAGTAACAGGGTTGAAGCCCCATAGCTCTCTTCAAGCTCTTTCTTCAGTTGTGTCAGTTTGTCCAAATTTCGCCCGTTGAGAATAACCCGATGGCCATGACGTGCGAAAATACGAGCACATCCCGCTCCTATGCCTGATGACGCTCCTGTTATTAATACGGTTTTCTTTTCCATAAAATCCTGTTTTGCTCCTTCACAAAGTTAAACATTATCTGCTGCCGTAACCGAACAAAAAGACTTTTTTCTTTGAACTTTTGTTGAGAGGGGCTTTCATGTATGAAGATTATCTTCCTCCCAGGGATTTGTCTGAACGGATAAGAGATACGAGATCTTGAAATGACAACAATAGGGGAACCTGCTGGAACCGCTTGAATGTGAAAAAACAGACCGCTGTCCTGAGTCTCGTTGAAGTCGTTTCGGGGCTCTTCTTGAACGGGAGAAGAAACGGCCTGATGAAAAAAACAGTCCTGAACAGCCAACATAACCTTCAAATCATTCCGAAAAAAGTCAAACCTCCCTTTGAAAAAATGAAATTTTTTATTGGAAATATTTTCTATTGGAAAATAATTATTATCTTTGTGGAAAGTTTTATGGAAAATGATAAAAATATAAAGGAGAGATAATGATGAAATATGTAATTGTAGGAGGTGTTGCCGGAGGAGCTACCGCAGCAGCGCGCATCAGAAGAATCTCGGAACAGGCCGAAATCGTATTGTTTGAAAAGGGGAAATATATTTCGTATGCCAATTGCGGGTTACCTTATTATATTGGAGGGGTGATTGCTGAACGGGAAAAATTGTTTGTTCAGACACCGGAAGCCTTTGGGCGTCGCTTTCGTATTGATGTCCGGGTAGAGTCGGAGGTTACTGCCATACGTTTGGCGGAACGTACGGTGGAGGTGCGTACTTCCGACGGTCGTGTTTATGAGGAGCGTTATGACCGTTTGTTGCTTTCCCCGGGAGCTTCTCCTGTTCGTCCGCCCCTGCCCGGGATTGAGCAGGAGGGAATTTTTACCTTGCGGAATGTGGAGGATACGGATCGTATCAAGTCATGGATGGAAAATCACCGGGTGAAACGGGCTGTGATTGTCGGAGCCGGATTTATCGGATTGGAAATGGCTGAGAATCTCCATGAAGCGGGGGCAGAGGTGTCGATTGTGGAAATGGCGGATCAGGTCATGACGCCTATCGATTATTCGATGGCGTCATTCGTACATGCTCATTTGAAACAAAAAGGGGTGAAACTCTTTTTGAAACAGGCCGTAGAATCTTTTGAACAGACGGAGCAGGGGCTGTCGGTTTCTCTTCAGTCCGGTGAGAAGATACCTGCCGATTTGGTACTCCTCTCTATTGGCGTTCGTCCCAATACGCGTCTGGCGGAAGACGCCGGATTGAAGTTGGGCGAGATGCGGGGCATTCAGGTAAATGATTACTTGCAGACCTCGGACGAATATGTTTATGCTGTGGGAGATGCCATCGAGTTTCGACATCCGGTTACGGGGAAGAACTGGTTGAACTATTTGGCGGGGCCTGCCAACAGACAAGCCCGCATTGTGGCGGATAACATGGTCTTTGGAAACTGTACCGTCTATGAAGGAGCCATAGGGACCTCCATTGCCAAGGTGTTTGACTTGACGGTGGCAACTACCGGAATGCCTGCCAAACGATTGAAACAGTTGGGAATCGATTATCGTTCAGCAACCATTCACCCTGTTTCCCATGCAGGTTATTATCCCGATGCTTTGCCCATGTCTCTCAAGGTGGTGTTCGATGCTCATGACGGACGGTTATACGGCGCCCAGATTGTGGGGTATGACGGAGTGGATAAACGGATAGACCTTTTGGCTCAGGTCGTTAAACGGCAAGGAACCGTATATGATTTGACAACGGTGGAACAGGCCTATGCGCCTCCTTTCTCTTCTGCAAAAGATCCGGTAGCCGTAGCAGGATATGTCGCCGGAAATATATTGGAGGGGAAGATGACCCCGCTTTACTGGCGGGAAATGCGGGATGCTGACCGAAACAGCATGACATTGGTGGACGTGCGTACTCCCGATGAATTTGCTTTGGGAGCCTTGGAAGGGGCGGTTAATATCCCGTTGGATGATTTGCGGAACCGGATGAATGAAATTCCTCAGGATAAGCCTGTCTTCCTTTATTGCGGAGTAGGGTTGCGCGGATATCTGGCTTCCTGTATTCTGAAACAGAATGGGTATGCCGATGTGCGGAATCTGATTGGAGGCTTGAAAAGTTATTTGGTGGCGGTGGCGCCTGTCACTTCGGACGAGGGAAACATCCCTGCACAGAAGCAACGGAAGGAGGAAGAACCCCAGACGGTGCGGACAATTCAGGTGGATGCCTGCGGATTACAGTGCCCGGGACCTGTCTTGAAATTGAAGCAAACTGTTGAGGCTTTGTCGGAAGGAGAGCGTATAGAGGTTATCTCGACGGATGCCGGATTCCCGAGAGATGCGGAAGCCTGGTGTCGCATGACGGGAAATCGTTTGGTCGTTTCGGAGGCAAAGGCCGGGAAATACCGGGTGGTGGTAGAGAAGGGGGCAACGAAAAAAGAGACTGTTCCTTCATCAGCGTCGGGAAACGGGAAAACCTTGATTCTGTTCAGCGATGATTTGGATAAGACCTTGGCGGCTTTTGTTTTGGCCAATGGTGCGGCAGCAACGGGGGGACAAGTAACCATGTTCTTTACCTTTTGGGGGTTGAATGCGATTCGCAAGGAGCATAAACCGAGTGTGAAGAAAGATTTTTTTGCGCGAATGTTTGATTGGATGTTGCCTGCCAATTCATTGAAACTGAATTTGTCGAAGATGAATATGGGTGGATTGGGCCGTTGGATGATGCGTCTGCGGATGTCCCAGAAAGGAGTGGATTCTTTGGAATCGCTGCGGGAACAGGCATTGAAGAACGGGGTGCAGTTTATTGCCTGTGGGATGTCGATGGATGTGATGGGAATTACCCGGGAAGAATTGTTGGATGAAGTGACCGTAGGCGGTGTCGGGACTTATATGGAACGTGCTGACCGGTCGAATGTGAATCTGTTTATCTGAGAAAAACGAAATGGAAAAAGTCAAATCGATTTGCGTGATGCGCGACTTGTGTCGCGCTTTGACCGAATTGGAGCAGGAACTGACGGAAAGGTGCGGAGTGTCGTTAAATGAGGCGATGATTCTTTGCTGCTTAGGGGGAGAGAAACTGACGGCTGGAGAAATATCGGAACAGACCGGATTGTTGGCCTCCCATGCTTCGAAAGTAATTCGCTCTTTGGAAACGAAGGAGTTGTTGGTTCGTCAGCTTGGGACGTGTGACCGGAGACAGATGCTCTTTTCTCTTTCCGAAAAGGGGAAGGAGCGGTTGGTTGGTCTGCGGGAAACCGAACTTGATGTGCCGGAACCTTTAAAGCCTTTGTTCGCCTGACGGATAACCTTTTGCAGGAGGAGAATGCGGAAGTTGTAGAATTTTTATCTTATTACTCGGGAATGAATTATATCCCAAAAGTTGGATAAAAAACTTTTGGGATGTAATTCATTTTTGTATTTTCTCATAACCTTAGATCGTAGTTATAAAAAATCTAAGATTCATCTTAACAGAATTTTAATTATTATTATCTTTGTGTATAATGCAAATAAATTGAGAATATATTGGTTGGCAAATAGTCACCGATAACCGAAAGGGCAAACTGCTTGTTCAAATAGAGACACTTGAACGCAAAATGGTAAATGAAAAATAGCCTCGCCCCAAACAGGAATATTTTGAGTAAATTAAGAAATTATATAATGGATATACAGGAATTTATAACAGAGGCAGTTAAACAAATTGTTATAGGCGTTTCAAATGCAAATGAGGAGATAGTGTCTTATGGGGCTTTATTGCCCGATACGAGTTGTGCTCTAAATCTTGAGAATTTTCAATATTACGAAGAAGATGGGGTGAGACGTATAATAACAGAAATTAATTTTGATATTGCTGTTACCGTAGTTCAAAATAAAAATAGTTCCACAGGTGGAGGAATTAAAGTTTGTGGAATAAACTTGGGTGCAGATGATTCAACCAACAATTCTAATCAAACTTCAAGTAGAGTGCAATTTAAATTGAATTTAGTATTACCTCCAACAAACAGTGTCAAGTATAATGGAAAAACTGAAAATGCAAAGCTTTGATGTAATAGGCTCAAATATACAGAAGATACAGCAATTGTTCCCGAATTGTGTGACGGAACGGTTGGGTAAAGAGGGTAAGTCTGAATTAGCCATCGATTTTGAGAAATTACAGGCCGAGTTGTCAAACGAGATTCTTTCTGAAAGAGAAGAACGTTATCAATTTACTTGGCCTGATAAGCGTGCGGCAAATCGTTTAGCAAATACGCCTACCACAATGACTCTTCGTCCTTGTCGGGAGGAGAGTGAGGATTTTGATCATACGCAAAACTTATATATCGAGGGAGATAACCTTGATGTATTGAAAGTGTTACGTGAGACTTATCTCGGTAAGGTGAAAATGATATATATCGACCCTCCTTACAATACAGGTAATGATTTTATATATGATGACGATTTTTCGCAAAGTCGTGGTGAATTTGAGGAGACAAGTGGTCTGTTTGATGAAGAAGGTAATCAAACTATCGATCCGATGCAGCGCAATACAGAGAGTAATGGTCGCTTCCATACAGATTGGTTGAATATGATTTATCCTCGTTTGAAGGTCGCTCGCGACCTTTTGTCGGACGATGGGGTGATCTTTATCTCAATCGATGACAATGAACAGAAAAATTTGAAGAATGTTTGTGATGAAATTTTTGGGTCAAGGAACTTTATAGCTCAATTAGTATGGGAAAGAGCCTTTTCTCCCAAAAATGATGCAAAGTTTATTTCAAATAGTCATGATTATATTTTAATGTATGCGAAAAATATTGACGATTTCACTATTGGAAGATTGCCGAGAACAAAAGAGGCTAATGCAAGATATTCAAATCCAGACAACGATCCACGAGGAGTTTGGATGTCAAGCGACATATCTGTAAAAACTTATAATGCAGCATGTGATTATCCTATAACGACCCCTTCGGGGAAAATAGTAGAGCCTCCAGCAGGACGCTGCTGGAGGCTCTCGAAAAAAGCTTTTTTCGAGAGACTCCAAGATAACCGTATATGGTTCGGACCCAATGGAGATAACACACCTCGAATAAAAAGGTTCCTTTCTGAATTAAAATTTGACAAGATGGTTCCTACCTCTATATTGTTTTATAAAGAAGTAGGGCATAGCCAAGAGGGTGCCCAAGAAGTTGTTTCATTGTTTGAAGATAAAGGTGTGTTTGATGGACCTAAACCAGTTCGCTTGCTTCTACGTCTTCTCACATTAGCCAATCTGAAAGATAATTCTATTATTCTGGATTTTTTCTCCGGATCAGCAACCACTGCACATGCTGTATTAAGAAACAATATAGAAAAAAATTTATCTTGTCAATTCATTATGGTCCAGTTGCCGGAAAACATTTCAGATAATAAGAAAGGAACTGACTACAAGAATATCTGCGAGATAGGTAAGGAACGCATACGACGTGCCGGTAAGAAGATAAAAGAGGATAACAAAGATAAAGAAGGTATTGAGAAACTTGATACGGGTTTTCGGGTATTGAAGCTCGATTCCTCCAATATGGAAGAGGTGTATTATACACCACAGGAGTTTACTATTCAATCCTTATTTAACGAAAATGTGAAGGCCGACCGAACAAGCGAAGACCTGTTGTTCCAAGTGATGCTTGATCTCGGTATAGAACTTTCGGCCAAAATCGAGACTCGACAGATAGCGGGCAAGACTGTATATTTTGTGAATGACAACTATTTGGTGGCTTGTTTTGACTATGAAGTGAGTGAAACGGCCATTACTGAAATAGCCAAGCTGCATCCGGTATATTTCGTAATGCGTGATGCTTCTGTTGCCAACGACAATGTGATAGATAACTTTGAGCAGCTGTTTAAGGCTTACAGCGAAGATACAGTAAGGAAGATTTTGTAAAGAGTAAGTCCTATGACAAAAAAAGAATTATATCAGCTGTTGCAAAGCGACGAAAGTTATCGGATAGAACGGACTGTTTCAACTTCGAATATGGATAAGTTTCAGGAAGCTATCTGTGCTTTCTCTAACGATTTACCCGGAACAGGTAAAAAAGGATATCTCCTGATAGGTGTAAAGGATAATGGGGAGATAAGTGGTTTGAAAGTAGATGATGATCTGATGAAACGAATATCGGGTATCCGTTCGGATGGAAATATTCTGCCTTTGCCCATTATGAATACAGAGAAAGTGGAGACAGAGGAGGGGGATGTGTTGGTGGTGGAAGTGACCCCTTCCTTTACTACCCCTGTACGCTATCGAGGAAGAACATTCATCAGAATAGGACCACGTAAGGATATTGCTTCGGGAGATGAAGAACGTATATTAACTGAACGTAATCTTTCGCATCTGTCCACCTTTGATGTAATGCCTTGTCGTGAAGCTACACTGGATGATATTGATATAGCGGAAATTAAACAGAAATATCTGCCACAGGCTATTGATAACGAAGTGCTGGTGAATGATAAACGGGACTTCAAAGAACAATTGGCTTCATTGAGGTTATACAACAAGCAATATGATTGTCCTACTATGGCCGCTGTGGTATTATTTGGCAAACAGCCTAAATACTTCCTGCCCGGTTGCTACATACAGTATGTTCGTTTTGAGGGAGAGACAAAGGCGGGAAAAATTATCAATGAAAAGGAATTTAAAGGCGGACTGGCTACGCTGTTACCTCGTTTGGATACATTTCTGGAAGATGCTATTGTCATGAAACGCCCGGAAGAAGTGAGTATTTTACGGGAAAAGACCGTTACGAATTATCCGAGTGAAGCTTTGCGTGAGTTGCTGATGAACGCTTGTATGCATAGAGATTATCAGTCGAATACCCCTATCAGACTGTATCAGTTTGATGATAGAATAGAAATTATGAATGCAGGAGGGTTGTATGGCGAAGCACGACCGGAGAACTTCCCCAATGTGAATGCTTATCGTAATCCGATTATAGCAGAGGCAATGAAGATTATGAAATATGTCAATATGTTTAACAGAGGAGTGAGCCGGGTACAGGAGTTTCTGGCTGAGAATGGTTCTCTGCCGGCTCAATTTAATGTGGATAAGTTGACGGTGTTTGAAGTGATAGTCAAAGATGCTAATGTTACGGATTTGGGGCGAACTTGTACGGTACTCCGTAGGAACTTGGAGAATCGTGGCGAAGAATATGATGAAACGATTAAACAATTGATTTTGAGTATTAAAGAGGGTGAATACAGTGCTCGTGAAATTCAACTTCGTATGAACTCCGCACGAACTCCGCACGAACTCCGCATAAACTCCGCGAGGGCTTTCATGAAAAATATTCTGAAGCCAGCTATTGCCTTGAAGTTGGTGGAAGCCCTTTATCCGGAAAATCCACATCATCCTAAACAAAAGTATAGATTGACCGGGAAGGGGATGGTTATGGTGAATATGTGGAGTAATGAAGACAAAAACAGAGAATTGAAAAATGAAATTCAAGTTTAAGATTCAGCAATATCAGACGGATGCTGTGGAAAATACGGTAGCTGTGTTTCGCGGGCAACCGTCGCATACTTTGTCCGCTTATAATAGGGATTTGGGGGCTTACAAAGAACAACAGATAATGTATGAGGAGGAAGAAACAGGCTATGGTAACCATTGTCTGGAACTGGACGCTCAGACGATACTCAGAAATATCCGTTCTGTACAGAATTTATACGACATAATCCCTTCGGAGGCACTTGCCCAAGGTGTTGCTCCTGTGAATCTGGATATAGAAATGGAAACAGGTACAGGTAAAACCTATGTTTATATCAAGACCATGTTTGAATTGAATAAACAGTATGGTTGGAGCAAGTTTATTATCGTCGTGCCAAGTATAGCTATTCGTGAAGGAGTAGCCAAAAGTTTCATAATGTTAGAGGAACACTTTATGGAATACTATGGCAAGAAAGCCCGTTGGTTTGTTTACGATAGCGGTAATCTGCAACAGTTGGACAACTTCTCGTCTGACTCAGGATTGAATGTTATGATTATCAATACTCAGGCTTTTGCCGCTTCCATGAAAGAAGGCGGACGAAGCAAGGAGAGTCGTATTATATATTCGAAGCGTGATGAGTTTGGAAGCCGCAGGCCAATTGATGTAATCGCGGCCAACAACCCTATTGTAATTATGGACGAGCCGCAGAAGATGGAAGGTGATGCAACTCAGGCCGGGATCAAACGGTTTAATCCGTTGTTCGTGCTTAACTATTCGGCTACGCATAAAACCAAGCATGACACGATTTATGCACTGGATGCACTGGACGCTTATCGTCAGCAACTGGTGAAACGCATTCATGTAAAAGGTTTTGAGTTGAAAAATTTAAAAGGTACAAGCAGCTATCTGTATCTCGATAGTATCGTACTCTCACCGAAACAGCCACCAATGGCTCGGATTGAATTTGAGACAAAAACAGCATCAGGAAGCATTGTACGAAAATTAAAAACTTTCGGTATTAGTGATAATCTGTGTGAGAAATCCGGATTGGCGGAATATGAGGGATTTACGATATCTGAAATTGATGTGAAAGGTTATGTTTCTTTTCTTAATGGTGTCACTTTGCGTCGGGGTGAGGTGATAGGAGATATGAATGAACAGACAATGCAACGCATACAGATAAGGGAAACGATTATGTCGCATTTTGAAAAGGAACGACAGTTGTTCAAACGAGGTATAAAATGCTTGTCATTGTTCTTCATTGATGAAGTGGCTAAATACAAAAGTTACGATGAAGAGGGGAATGAAGTTAAAGGAGTATTTCAAAAAATATTTGAAGAAGAGTATGCCCGTTTGATAAACAATGAGTTTCATATTTGGGATGAAGATTATAATGAATATCTGCGCCGTTTTACTCCTCAGGAAGTGCATCGCGGTTATTTCTCGATAGACAAAAAAACTAACCGCGTGATAGATGGAAAGGTGGAAAAGAGAACCGGTTTGTCAGATGATATATCGGCTTATGACTTGATATTGAAGAATAAGGAACGTTTGTTGAGTTTTGATGAACCTACCCGTTTCATATTTTCCCATTCTGCGCTTCGTGAAGGATGGGACAATCCAAATGTATTTCAAATTTGTACACTGCGGCATTCCAATTCTACAACGGCAAAACGTCAGGAAGTGGGACGAGGTTTACGTCTTTGCGTAGATAAAAACGGTATTCGCATGGATAAAGAATTACTGGGTGATGATGTGCATGAGGTAAATAAACTAACTGTAATAGCTAATGAGAGCTATTCGGATTTTATCAATGCTTTACAGAAAGAGACACGCGATGTTTTGCGCGAACGTGCGGCTAAAGCAACAGTTGCATATTTTACCGGTAAACAAATAAAAGTGGGGAAAGAAATATATACAATCAGCGAATCGGATGCAAGCCGGATTATTATTTATCTTGAAGACAATGGTTATATTGACGAAAATAAGAAAATCACACCGGAGTATCGGGAAGCTGTAATTAATGGAACGAAAGTCCCATTACCTCAAAAATTACAGCATATTGCCGAAGGTGTGACCCGATTGATAAACTCTATCTTTGATCCGAAAGTACTTGATGATATGGTGGTAGAAGATAAAACCACTACACCGGAAAATAAATTGAATGAAAACTTCGGCAAAGAAGAATTCCAGGCTTTATGGAAGGAAATAAATCATCAATATGTTTACACAGTAAATTATGATAGTAACGAGTTAATAGAGAAAGCAATTCTGCATATCAATGCAGAACTGGATGTGAAGCAACTTCGTTATATCATGGTGGAAGGAATGCAAGATGAAAAACAGGTCGCGGAATTTGGAAATACCTGTTCACAGTCACATCAATTGACAGATGTATGTACCTCGACAGTTCGTTACGATCTTGTGGGAGACATTGCTAAAGAGGTGAACCTTACTCGTCGTACTGTAGTAAAGATATTGCAGGGCATTAAAGAAAGCAAGTTGTTTTTATTCAAAAATAATCCTGAAGAGTTTATCAGGAAAGTTATCAATATCATTAAAGAGCAGAAGTCCACGATGATTGTAGAAACAATCCACTATAATATGACTGAGGGGAAATATGACAGCAGTATTTTCACTGTAAAGAGTAAAATGGATTTTGACAGGGCTTACGAAGCCAGGAAGCATATTACTGACTATGTGTTTAGCGACAGTAAGGGAGAACGCCAATTTGCTCATGACCTTGATGAAGCTAAAGAAGTCGTTGTGTATGCCAAATTGCCTCGTACATTCCAGATACCGACTCCAGTAGGGAATTATGCTCCCGACTGGGCCATTGCCATGGAAAAAGATGGAATAAAACATATTTTCTTTATTGCAGAAACTAAAGGTTCTTTGTCTTCGATGGATTTGACGAAGGTAGAGTTAGCTAAAATTGAATGTGCTGAAAAGTTGTTTAACTCTATCTCTACAGCTACGGTGAAGTATCATAAGGTAACTTCATATAATGATTTATTGGATGAGATGAGTAAAAGGGTTAACTATTTATCAAATACAGAAAATTGAGAAAGGACAGAAGGTGTATGTTCCGGAATTTACCGCTTATGGTTACCTTTGCCCTAAATTTTATTATGCAAGAGGTGGGTTATGAAACATGATTGGAAACCGGGAACGATGATTTATCCGCTGCCTGCTGTTTTGGTAAGCTGCGGAATCGAACCCGATGAATATAATCTTTTGACGGTGGCCTGGACCGGTACCGTATGTACCAATCCTCCCATGTGTTATATCTCGGTTCGTCCGGAACGCTATTCTTACCCGATTTTGAAACGAACCGGGGAGTTTGTGATAAATCTGACTACGGAAGAACTTGCCCGGGCAACCGACTGGTGTGGCGTAAGATCCGGAAGGGAATACCGGAAATTTGAGGAGACGGGATTAACTCCCGGACCTGCCTTGACTCTCAGAACCCCCATAATAGAAGAGGCTCCTGTAAATATTGAATGTCGGGTGAAGGAAATAATCCCTTTGGGTTCTCATGACATGTTTCTTGCCGAGGTGGTGAATGTTCGGGCGGATAATCGTTTCCTGAATCCGGAAACGGGAAAATTTGAACTGGAAAAAGCACTCCCGCTGGTCTATCTTCACGGAGAATATTTCGGGTTGGGAAGAAAAATAGGGAAATTTGGTTGGTCAGTACAACGAAAACAGAAAA
>CASFOM010000066.1 GCA_949296295.1 uncultured Alistipes sp.
GGATAAAATTATTCCTAAGTAACTACAAATCTACAAAAAGTCATAATAATATACCTTGTACGGACAAATACAGAAGTAGATATTATCAGCAAATCTTAGAAAATAAGTAAAAATACCCTATAATTTATTTCAAGGAAACAAACTATTAAACAGGATAACGATAATAATCCGGTCAGGCCAATTTGATTTTCTCAATATCCATACAACATTGCATTTTACCTGTTCAAATTAATTCACAAACAAATGCTCTCCTCAACTGAAATTTCGTCATACCTTTTCCCATTTTACAACTACACAGCATTTGTTTTCAGACTTTTATTGTTTATTTTCAACATCCTCTTCATCTTCCGGGAAAATTCCTTCCTGAAACCCGGTTTTCCCATGCGGAGAAAAGCGTAAATAAGTAATCGGTTTCCCTTCAGCCAAAAAGCGATTTTCATAAGTTGTCTGTATCGTCAATACTTCTTCCGGCATCTTTTCTTTTTCCACATATACATCTTCACTGCACAACTCTTCCTGCAATCCATTTTCCTGCAACACCCAGCGAGTATAACGATGTAGATGGATACTGTCCGTTTTCAAATGAATTATTCCTTCCGGTTTCAAAAAACGGACATAACGATTCAAAAACAACGAAGAGGTCAATCTTTTTTTTGCCCGATTCTTTTTTAATTGAGGGTCTGCAAATGTAATCCATATCTCATCAATCTCGCCTTCAGCAAAAAAAGATTCAATAAATTCAATTCGGGTACGAAGAAACCCTACATTCCTCATCTTTTCATCTGTTGCTGTCCTTGCTCCACGCCACATCCGAGCACCTTTAATATCCACCCCGATAAAATTCCGATCAGGATAAAGTCGGGCCAATCCTATGGTATATTCTCCCCGACCGCATCCTAATTCCAAAATAACCGGATTGTCATTTTTAAAAAAATCTTCCCGCCATTTCCCTTTAAGTCGATAATCTTTATTGAATACCTCATCAAAGAGCGGTTGTACCATACAGGCAAATGTTTCATTCTCCTGAAACCGCCTCAATTTATCTTTTCCCATAATTTTATTCTCGTTTCTTAATAACAAGGCCTATGGCAGTTACACCGGTTACCTCGGTAACAGGAATCAAAGTCATGCGATAAACACCCAATTCCTTAAATAGAGCCCGTTCTATAATACAACGCTCCCAGTTGTAACGGGAAGCCGCTTTTTCATCCTCAAACCGACGATTTTCAGAATCAAACAATTCAAAAGCTAAAGTATCTGTCCACCAATAGTTCTTAGGGGATAAACATTCAACCCGAAATCGAATACGGTCATATCCATACTTTTCCGTATATTGCAAAGTTAAAACAATATCCTTCAGAGATAATGTATCGGAATTGGAATAATTAAAATAAATCCGCTCCGGGAGTGGAGTATTCTCCTTATATTCCATAATCTTTACATATTCTCCGAGAGGCTGCAAACAGGAACACAATCCGGCAAGCATGGAGAGCCATACCGTTCGTTTAGCTATTTTCATTTTTAATTACTCATCAATCGATTTTTTCACGGCATTATTCCGTCGATTGTTATTTCGTTTCCGCGAGAAATTGTTTTCATTTCTCCGCTGTTGTTCTCCGCGCATCTGAGTATTTTGCGCAGAACGATTATCCTTACGTTCGCGATTTTCGCGCGAAGATTTTAAAGGACGTTCTTTCTGTTCCTTATTTTCTCCAGATAATTGAGAAGGATTCTTTTTGTCCATATCCTCTTCTCGGTCCTTATTTCCAGTTCGTCCTGCTGCGAAACGGTTATTTTTATTTTTCTCTCCCCCGTTATTTGCTCCACGTTTACGTCGTACCTTGTTGTTATTGTCAAAGCGAGTAATACTCTCTTCCCCTACCACATTTTTATAATCCGGTTCCTCCAACACTTCTTCCGGAGCATCTAACTGCAATCGTTCAACCTTAATGCCTTTCCTGTTTTGCCGTATAATTTCCCGGACTCTTGAAACAGGAATAGTAATCACATTTATAGAGGAAGAAGGATCACTGGAAAAGCCCATTTCCCGTTTAAAGATATCCGATTTCACCAAATAATATAAACCATCTACTGTTTCCAATGGTGCATTAATTTGGGGGAAATCACGTCGGGCATCGATGTAGGAATCTACCTCATAATTCAAACAACATTTCAATTTTCCACATTGTCCAGCCAATTTTTGTGGATTCAAGGAAATTTCCTGGAATCGGGCAGAGTTGGTAGTCACAGAGACAAAATTAGACACCCAGGAAGAACAACATAACTCACGTCCACAAGATCCTATTCCTCCAATACGTCCGGCTTCCTGACGGGCTCCTATCTGTTTCATCTCAATACGTACCCGGAATTGTTCTGCAAATATCTTGATTAACTCACGAAAGTCCACCCGTTCATCAGCAATATAGTAAAAAATAGCCTTTACTTTATCTCCCTGATACTCTACATCTCCAATTTTCATATTCAATCCCAGTGACGCAGCAATAACACGAGCCCGTATCATGGTTGAGTATTCCAAGGCAATTGCTTCCTGCCATTTAGCAATATCTGCAGGTTTAGCAATACGATATATCTTTTTAAACTCAACGCCTTCAGGATTAAAACCATTTTTCTTCATTTGAAGGGCCACCATTTCTCCTCCCAGGGAAACGATACCGATATCATGTCCCGGAGAAGCCTCTACGGCAACAATATCTCCTTTCTTTAAAGGGAGATTATTCACATTGCGATAATATCCTTTTCGGGTATTTTTAAACCGTATTTCAAAAATATCTCCTTGAGGAAGTAATGCTTCTACATTTTGTAACCAGTCAAAGCTATTCAGTTTATTTGCTCCGTCACATTTTTCTGCTGTAACTTCATCGTCAGCATTTTGTTTAAAATAACATCCTCGGCCTATATCTAATTTGCAATCACTCATGATTCATAAACAGTTAATAATGCAAAGATACACTTTTTTACAAATGAATAAAAATAAGCCGAATCGCCATTTTCATATATTTATATTACACAAAAATTTTCATTACCATTACATGATATATTACCTGTTCGGACAAATCCGAATAAAAAAGTCATAATAATCCATTTCCATTTATTCTCCTTAAAATAGATTCATTTTTCAAATCACCTGTTATAATGGCTTATCATCCATCAGCATTCAGAAACAACCATTTATCCAAGAGTTATCATTTCCAAAATCTTTATATTTTCACCTATTTTGACAGATAACACAGGAGGTGTACCAAATTTACAATTTGACACACCTCCTTAAATTCAATCTTGTTTACCGGAATAAATTAAAACTTATCTTTTTAAGTACATCTCCTAATAAATAAACAATTTTTCTCTTCTCTCAACCAAAGTTAGCAAACACTTCTGTCAAAAAGGTAAATCATCCGTTTCCGATGCCCCCATAGGTTCATTCATCTCTCTGACAGGTTCTGTCGCCGATCCTGTATTCGATATCGATTCCTGAGGATATCCACCAGAAACAGGTTGTCCCGCGTCCTCTCTAGGTCGTCCCCCCATCATTCTCATATCATCCACATAAATTTCAACAGAAGTATGCTGTACCTTCGAAGCATCCTCCCATTGCCGGGAACGAATCCGTCCTTCAACATAAATTTGAGTTCCTTTCTTTACGTACATCTCCACAACGCTGGCCAATCCTCTACGAAATATCAAGGTATGCCATTCTGTATGTTCCATTTGCTGTTGAGTTGCAGGATTAA
>CASFOM010000067.1 GCA_949296295.1 uncultured Alistipes sp.
AACTTTCGGAGTTTACTTTACTCTGTTTTTCAATGTATCAGAAAAGAACAAATCCAAGACATCAAAAATAAAACCAACAGGAATTTACGTAAACCTAATAACTAATTCCGAATTTTAAAACAGCACAACGGCTCATAATTACAACACCTCTTCTTCTTGCGGGTTGAATTTCTCATTTTCGAGAGATTCTTTTTGTAAATTATAATAGAGATTCTTTATCAAATCGCAAGCGACATTTAAATCCATGCTTCCCGTATTAATCATTAAGTTATAATGATGAGGTTCTCCCCACTTATGTCCCGTATAATATTCATAGTGAGCAATACGGTTACGATTAATCCGTTTAATCTCCATTTCTGCCTTTTCTTTAGGAATACCATATTCTTCGACACACCGTTTATATGCACTTTTAAAATCAGAATAACAGAACACTTTAATAACAAAAGGATAATCTTTTAAAACAAAATCAGCACATCGACCAATAATGATACAAGGTTCCTTTTCTACCAATTCTTGGATAATTGAACTTTCAGCAACAAATAACACATCATCAGCAGAGAGACTACGGGTTAAAGCTTGTTCATTATTTTCTTCCAAGATACATTTTAACCAGAATGAAGGAATAGACTGTTCATTTTTCAAAATATACCCTTCATCCATTCCACTCTTCTGGGCAGCCAAATAAATAAATTCCTTATCATAAAATTTTATTCCCAAATCCTTTGATAATTTTTCTCCCAATAAATGTCCTCCACTTCCGAATTCTCTGGCAATAGTAATAACTACATTTCGACTTTTTCCCAATATAGTTTTTTCAGCATATTTTCCATCTCTTATCCATTTATCCAAACAACGATAATAAGGAGTAATAAAATGGACAATAGGACCAACTGCTAATGCAGCAACAACAGTCCCTTCTCGTACACCGTATATTCCCGACATAAAACTCCAGGACAGTAAACAAGCTATGATTACCAAAGTACTATCAAATCCTAATTTGACATATCCAAATTCTTTATGAAATCGTTTTGACAATACCCGAACAAAATATTCTCCGGACATCATAGCCACATTGGCTTTTACTTCCAGAGCTATACCAACAGCTAAAATTACACACCCCACCAATAAACATCCTATCCGACTTATATATTCTATCGGATTAAGCCAAGGTAATATCGACATGGTAAAATCAATAAATAAACCGAAACAGAGAGAAATAGGTATTTGAAGTAAAAACATAAGAATATCAGATTTCAAATCTTTCCATGAGATAAAAAACAGTTCAAGAAAAACAAATAAAATATTAAGAATAATCGTCCAATATCCCATCGTCCAAGGAGTAAACATACTCAATACATAAGTAACGCTGGTAATAGGAGAAGTTCCCAATAAAGCTTTGGTAATAACTACAATTCCCAATGCATTTATAAACAAAGCAATTACAAATAACAGATAACGTCTAATGCTATATACATCCATACATTCAAAATTATTTACGGTTGCAAAGGTCTTCCTATTTTTCTTTTTCAAATCATAAAAAAGAGACCGATGTTGGTCAAAAACGAAACAAATTTTAAATTTACAGAATAATTTTACGCAACATGGATATATTTTATATACAAGAGAACCATATTATTGAAGAAGCACTGCAAAAGCCCTATTTTAACCAGAAAGCACCTATTTCAACTCAAGATAACAACCTTATATTAGCAGGCGGTTTTTTTATTGTTTTAGTTATAAATGGAACAAGTTGTTTTACGGATAAATCGGGAAATCATCTTATCGAAAAAAATGATTTACTATTGCTTACTCCCAGTATGAGTTTAAAATTTTGCGATAGTAGCGAAGAATCTTTGATGGTTTGTATATATATTGCTCCAGACTATTTTGATAGTTTGGCTGATGGGCAACCCCTGTATCATCAACTTTCAAAATTTACCAACCAACACCACCTCCCTGTTTTTCATCTATCTCCCGATAACTTTGAATATTTACAAAAAAGTATTTCTCTTTTTTCAAATCATCTGACCAGTTTTCGATTTTATAAAGAAGGAATTATTCGCCATCTGTATAGCTTTTTATTACTGCAAATCACAGATATATTAAGTCAAACAGATATTAATTTTCCCTTATATATCAAACGTTCGTACGAGTTATTCCGTAAATTCAAGAAACTCTTAGTTGATAATTACAAAACACAACATAATATTATTTTTTATTCCGATAAGCTCAATATTTCTACTACTTATCTTTCTCGTATAGTAAAAAAAATGACCGGACATACGGTTCGGTTTCATATTTCACAACTAATTTGTATTGAAGCCAAAAGATTGCTAAAAAATACAGATTTGGACATTAAAGAAATAGCCGATATTTTAGGATTCTCCGATCAATCCGTTTTTGGAAAATTTTTTGCAAAAGAGGTAGGATTTTCTCCCTTGAAATATCGATTAAAAAAAGGAGAAAACTAACCCGATATCACCAGAATTACCTTCCTCTACAAAGAAAAAATGAATACTTTTTCTTTGTAACAAACAGATGGAAATAACTAAGTCTAAATTCTGAGGATAATGTCTCTATTCATAACGATAACATATCACCTTTTGATTCCATTCAACAACAAAGTACGTAATATTTTGTATAAAATTTGATAGTATAATCTTTCAGACATATATTATCAAATCATTAAATTTTCATTATGATAATCCCTGTCTCTTTTTATTTATATTAACTTATTGTTAATAAGAAAATTACAAACAAATATTCTTATATATTTGTCCAACAAACAACAATAAAAAATATAAATGAATAGTATAATAAACCAATTTTATCTTAACAAAAGTACATATAAAGGCGGTTTACAATTTATCTTTCAATTAATGAAATAAGTTTCATGCGTTATCTATTCATTATACAGGGAGAAGGACGCGGACACATGACACAAGCCCTGTCTTTAGCTGTCATATTAAGGCGTCAAGGACATGAAATAGTACAGGTACTTGTAGGACAAACTCCTCATCGTCAAATTCCAGATTTTTTCTTCAAACAAATTCATGCTCCGGTAACGACGTTTGAAGCTCCTCATTTTTCATTCACCGGGAATCGTGTCAGCTTGTTGCAAACGATTTTAATGAATTTTTTGCCTTCTCGATTGGTCGCTTTTAACCGAAGTATGCAAACTATTCATAAAATGATAGAACAACAACGTCCTGATATCATCATTAATTTTTATGAAATGCTTTCAGGACTGACCCTTAAACGTTACCGAATCAAAATTCCGATGATTGGGATAGGACACCAATTTCTGTTACTACATAAATCCTATCCGTATGGACGACAACTTGGGATAAGAGGGTGGCTTTTACGATTGCATGTATGGATGAGTTCTCAAGGTTGCTCCCGGTTATTGGCTCTCTCTTTCTATCCTTTGCCCGATGACGAAAGGTATTCCATTTCTGTTGTTCCTCCCTTGTTAAGGGAAGAAATTATTGAATCTTCCCCCACAAGCAATGAAGGGTTTTTATTGGGGTATATAATCAACAATGCTTATGCATCAGAAATACGGGCATGGAGTCAGGCCCATCCGGAACAAACTATCCATATTTTTTGGGACAGCCAAGAACATCCTCAAACCTGGCAAGCAGAAAAGAATCTGACATTTCATAAAATTGATGATAAACTTTTTCTGAAATTCATGCAACAATGTCAAGGATATATTACAACGGCAGGTTTTGAGTCCGTATGTGAAGCCATGTTTCTTGGAAAACCCCTCATGCTGATCCCTTCTCATATTGAGCAACAAGTAAATGCTTTTGATGCCTTTTCTACGGGAGCAGGTATAATTTCTGAATCATTCGATTTCAGTCGTTTCATCAATTTCATCAAGGAAAATAAATTCAATAACACTGCATTCCATTCATGGATTGCAGAATCGGATAACAAATTTGCATATTTAACGCACATAAAAAATGGGAAAAATATTTATCAACAGAGAATTAAGTTGGCTTTTATTCAACGAACGAGTCATGCAGGAAGCGCGTGATCCGAATGTTCCTTTAATCCAACGGTTACAATTCTTAGGTATCTATTCCAATAATCAAGATGAATTTTTCAAAGTCAGAATTGCCAATCTGATGCGTTTGGACCGAACTAAAAAAGGTCGAACTCAACCATTGTTGGGAGGCTATACCCCTGATACATTATTAGAAGCTATTGACAAACAAGTAAAAAAAGCTCAATCCTTGTTTAGTGAAACCTACCATGCCATTTTGGAGAAGATGGCTTCTGAAAATATTTTTGTAATCAACGAACGCCAACTAACAGAAAGACAAAAAGAATTTTGCAGAGACTATTTTGCAACCATTATCTCTCCTCGTTTAGTCCCGTTAATTATTAAAAAATCGGTAAAATTGCCGTTTTTACCGGATGGGAATTGTTATTTGGGAGTAAAAATGACTGGTTCTCATGAAAAGAATATTCGGTATGCCATTATTCGTATTCCTACCAGTTCGGCATGTCCTCGTTTCATAGTATTACCTTCAGAAGAAAACCGACACGATATTATTTTCATGGATGATATTATTCGTTTGATGATTGACGATATCTTTTTCATGTTTTCGTATCAATCCATCTCTGTTCATGCCTTTAAAATTACTCGTGATGCAGCCCTTTCCTACGACGATGATGTCTCCAAAAGTCTTTTTGAAAAGATTTCTGAAGGAGTATCCAACCGTAGTAACGGTTCTCCAATTCGAATTATCTATGACCGCGAAATGCCGGAAGATTTACTTTCCATACTAACCCGGAAATTAGGTCTTAAAAGTGCTGAAATGTTAGCTCCTGGAGAAAGATACCATCAAATGAAGGATTTGATGAAATTTCCTAAAATACGTCCTGATTTATTGTATGCCATACAGAAACCAATCAATCATCCTTATCTGCTCCCCTTTTCGAGCATACTCAAAGTGATTCGTCGTAAAGACGTTTTCCTGAATTATCCATATCATCCTTTTCAGCATTTTATTGATTTTTTACGAGAAGCAGCGGTAGATCCTCAAGTAGAAAGCATTTATATTACTCTCTATCGTACAGCTGAACACTCAAAAGTTATTAATGCATTAATCAATGCTGCTAAAAATGGAAAACAGGTAGTTGTGTTAGTGGAATTAAAAGCCCGTTTTGATGAAGAACAAAATATTGAACATACGGATCTGCTTCAACGGGAAGGTGTAAAAGTGATTCATTCCATGGAAGACTTGAAGGTTCATTCTAAAATTGTCTTGGTTGAACGTCATGAAGGAGGAGAAAATAAACGGTATGCTTATATTGGAACAGGAAATTTCAATGAAAACACAGCTTCCATCTATTCCGATTTCGGATTATTCACAACACATAAAGGTATTACGGAAGATGTATATAATGTATTCCTCTTTTTGATGAACACTCATAAAGAGTTTCGTTTCAAACATTTATTAGTCTCGCCTTACTTCATGCGAAAAGAATTTACCCGTTTGATAGAACAGGAAATAACCGCAGCCCGTAAAGGTCGGAAGGCTTATATTTATGCCAAATGTAATTCTTTAACTGATGAAAAAATCATCAAAAAATTATATGAAGCAAGCCAAGCAGGAGTAGAGATCAAATTAATTATTCGAGGTGCTTGCTGTCTTCTTCCTGAAACATATCCGATCAGTGAACAGATACAAGCAATAAGCATTGTAGATAAATACCTCGAACATGCTCGTTTATTTATATTTTGCAACAACGGAAATGAACAAATATACATGGGAAGCGCAGACTGGATGTCCCGGAATTTAGACAGAAGGGTAGAGGTGTGTACTCCTATTTTAAATACACAAATCCGAAAAATATTACATAAATTTTTCTTTATACAGTGGCACGACAACATCAAGGCAAGGAGTTTATCTCCATCCCTTCAAAACACCTACATAAATCCCTTGCCAGGAGAATCCCCTTTGCGAAGTCAAACTGCTTTATATGATTATTATCAAGAATTATCAGAACATGAATAGATATACTTTCGGTGCTATCGATATAGGCTCCAATGCCATTCGACTGCTTATCAATTATGTTGAAGAATATAAAAAAGAAACAGAATTTAAAAAAGCGGCCTTTGTGCGAGTACCTATTCGCCTTGGCGATGATGTATTTACTGATGGTTATATCAGCGATTCAAAAGCTTATGCCCTTTCTTCTGCTTTAGAAGCTTTTTCTGCTTTATTACAGACTTTTCAAGTAAACGATTATCGAGCTTATGCTACCAGTGCAATGCGGGAAGCGAAGAACGGAATGAATATAGTAAAAACAATCAGTCAAAATAGCGGTATTCAAATAGAAATTATCGACGGGAATGTTGAAGCCAATACTATTTACGCAGCAGGTGGTTTAAATAAAGTTTTAGATAAATCCAAAACTTATCTTTATGTAGATGTGGGTGGAGGTTCCACAGAAATAGTCGTATATGCCAAGGGACGGCAAATTACAGCCCGTTCTTTCAAATTAGGAACGGTACGTTTCCTATGTAATGCTGTTGAACCTCAAGAAACAGGTAACCTGATTGAATGGCTAACGGATATAACAACGCTTTATACTCCAGTAGGTATTATCGGTTCAGGAGGGAATATCAATAAAGCTCATAAATTATTGGATAAAAAATCCAAAGAAACCATACGGACAGAAGAATTACTCTCTTTGTACCAACAGTTATATTCCCTGTCAGTAGAAGAACGGATGGAAAGTCTGCATTTGAATGAAAACAGAGCAGATGTAATAGTTCCAGCGCTATACATCTTTACAACTATTGCCCAAATATGTAAAACAGAAATATTCATCGTCCCTAAATTGGGTTTAGTGGACGGAATCATTCGACAACTATACGCCAATCATAGTACTAATCACTAAAATACCATTCATGAAGAAACTTTTTATTTTAGACTTATTATTGATTTTCTTATTTTTGACTTATTCTAATTCATTTGCACAAAATAACGATACATTATCCTCTCAATCAAACTTATTAACTATCTCTCCTAAGTCACAAATTATCAATAAAGAGGAGAAAAAGCCTGTATTCACAGTGGGGCTTCATGGAACAGTACGAGGCAAATATGAGTATCAATTTGATATGGGGAAAGGACGCTTTCAAGTACGCAATGCCCGGTTCAGTTTATCAGGAAATGTCACTTCTGTTGCAGGATATAAAATGGAAATAGATCTTTCAGATGAAGGGAAAATCAAAATGTTGGATGCCTATGTTCGACTCAATATGCTGCAAAAAAAACTCCGTTTTACTATTGGTCAAATGCGAGTACCTTTTACCATCGACGCACATCGTTCTCCTCACCAACAATATTTTGCCAATCGCTCATTTATCGCCAAACAAGTAGGCAATGTTCGTGATGTAGGAGCTACTTTGGGATATAGTTTTGGGGAGACCGTACCTGTCAGTATTGATGCAGGTATTTTTAATGGTTCCGGTCTTACAGAACAAAAAGACTTCTGGACAGGAAATTATAACTACTCAGCTAAAATACAAGCACTTTTCGGAAACTGTGTTAATTTGACTTTGAGTTTACAAAAAACACATCCCGATATTACTGATATATTGATGTATGATGCCGGTATCTACTTTGAAAAACATGGCTTTCATGTAGAGGCAGAATATTTGAGAAAGAACTATACTCAAGTTGATTTTGCAGGAGTAAATGCCATTGATGCCTTTGTATGCTACGATTTAAAAGTCAAAGAAATTTTCAAAAAAATATCGTTTTTAGCACGTTATGATTATATGTCTGATCATAGTAATGGAATAGCTAATGAAACAGGAATACTTTACGTAAATGATCCGGAACGGCATCGATTAACAGCAGGGCTTACTTTTAGTTTGGGACTTCCATTTCAAGCAGATATTCGATTCAATTATGAAAAATACTTTTATAAGAAATATGCTATTCCTGCCATTTCTGAACAGGACAAGATTGTTTTGGAATTTGTTGCAAGATTTTAGGGGAAAGACTTAAAAATTATCCTTTGATGTACCGGAAATAATAGTTAAAAACATATTATTTTTATTAAACCCAATAATAAAGATTTTAAACGGGATAATCCAATATAAAAAAACAGTCTCCATTTGGAGACTGTTTTTTTATATCAAATATTGAAAATACTATTTGATTGCAGCACGAGCAGCAGCCAAACGAGCAATAGGTACTCGGAAAGGTGAACAAGAAACGTAATTCAAACCGGCATAATGGCAGAATTCTACGGAAGAAGGTTCTCCACCATGTTCTCCACAAATACCGCATTTTAAGTTTTCACGTACACCACGTCCTTTAAAGACAGCTTCGCGAATCAACTGACCAACCCCTTTTACATCCAATATTTGGAATGGATCTTGTTTCAAGATACCGCGACGCAAATATTCAGGCAAGAATTTGGAAATATCATCACGTGAGAATCCTAAAGTCATTTGAGTCAAGTCATTAGTACCGAAAGAGAAGAACTGAGCTACTTCTGCAATTTCATTTGCAGTAATGGCAGCACGAGGAACTTCAATCATAGTACCAATCATATAATCAATCTTGTCATTTCTTTCTGCAAATACTTCTGCAGCAGTAGCGTCAATCACCTTTTTCTGATATTTCAATTCTTTGTGATTACCTACCAATGGAACCATAATTTCTACATGAACAGGCACCCCTTTTGCTTTTACGTTCATAGCAGCTTCAATGATTGCTCGTGTCTGCATTTCGGTAATTTCGGGATAAGTATTTCCCAAACGACAACCACGATGTCCCAACATAGGGTTCACTTCAGCCAAAGCTTCTACTTTAGCTTTGATTGTTTCATAAGAAATACCCATTTCTGCAGCCAATTCTCTTTGTTCTTTTTCGAAATGAGGTACAAATTCATGCAAAGGAGGATCGAGAAGACGAACAGTAACAGGATTACCTTCCATTACTTCAAATAATCCTTCAAAGTCTCCACGTTGAATTGGTAAAAGTTTTGCCAAAGCTTTACGACGTCCTGCTTCGTCATCTGCCAATATCATTTCACGTACTGCTTTGATACGGTCTCCTTCAAAGAACATATGTTCTGTACGGCACAAACCAATACCTTGAGCACCAAATGCCATAGCCTGTTTTGCATCACGAGGAGTATCAGCATTAGCACGTACTTGCAAATGAGCATATTTATTAGACAAGCTCATCAACTTAGCAAAATCTCCAGACAATTCAGGAGCTTTAGTTTCTACTTGTCCGGCATATACTTCTCCGGTAGAACCGTTCAAAGAGATGAAATCCCCTTCTTTCAATACGGTATCACCAATTGTAATTGTTCTTGCTTTGTAGTCAATAGCTAAAGCTCCAGCACCTGATACACAGCATTTACCCATACCACGAGCTACAACAGCAGCATGAGAAGTCATACCTCCGCGAGCAGTCAGGATACCTTCGGCCTTTACCATTCCTTTAAGGTCTTCAGGAGAAGTTTCAATACGTACTAAAATTGTTTTTTTACCGTCTGCAGCCCAAGTTTCTGCATCATCAGCAAAGAAAATAATTTGTCCGGAAGCAGCTCCTGGAGAAGCAGGCAACCCTTTAGTCAACACTTTTGCTTTTTTAACAGCAGCAGTATCAAATACAGGATGCAACAATTCATCCAATTTAGCAGGTTCGCAACGCAAGATAGCCGTTTTTTCATCAATCATGCCTTCTTCAAGCATTTCCATAGCCATTCTTACCATAGCTGCTCCAGTACGTTTCCCGGTACGGGTTTGCAACATCCAAAGTTTACCGTCTTGAATAGTAAATTCGATATCCTGCATATCCGTAAAATAAGTTTCCAGATGATGTTGAATATCGAACAATTCTTTATAAACGGTAGGCATTACTTCTTCCAAAGAAGGATATTTAGCAGCACGTTCTTCTTCTGAAATATTTTGTAAAGCAGCCCAACGGCGAGAACCT
>CASFOM010000068.1 GCA_949296295.1 uncultured Alistipes sp.
CTATTGGTTGTTCCTATTTGGGGAAGATACAGGACATCAATCCGGAACATCCGATTATTGCGATGGCGGAAGGGGTAATCAGTGAAACCATATTTGACTTTGACGAAGAAATCGGCAATTTCTCCATCGAACAGTGTGGCGATAGAATTACAGAATTACTCGAACTGCTCACCAAATAAAGAATCATCCCATAGAAATAGCCACCTTAAGGACTCCATCCTCCCGGTTTTCAAAAAGACGATAGGCTTCTTCTATTCGACTTAACGGGAAACGATGAGTAATAAGAGGCGTTGTATCTATCTTACCCTGAGAAATCAAGGTTAAAAGTTCCGCACAATCACAACCATCCACTCCTCCCGTCTTAAATATCAGATTCTTGCCATACATATCCGGCAAAGGAAGAACCTGTGGGCGAGCATAAAGAGCAACGATAGTTACAATAGCATGAGGACGGGCACATGCCCACGAAAGACGGAAAGAATCTTCCGTCCCTCCTAATTCCAAAACCTCATCTGCTCCTCCATAGCGACTATGAGACAAGACAAAGGAGGCGCAATTTTCCGGAGTAGTCAACAGTACATCCGGATAATGCTCATGGACAAAACGCAAACGTTCCTCAGATTGCTCACAAACAATAATCTTTCGCGGATGAAGAGCTCGTACACACTGCAACGTACACAGTCCCGTAGGACCCGCGCCGATAATCAGGACCGTATCTTCTTCCTTTATCTCCGAGATACGTGCAGCCCAAAAACCTGTGGCAAGAAGGTCCCCAACAAACAGGGCCTGCTCGTCACTAACCCCTTCCGGTATCCGGGTCAAGCCACAATCCGCATACGGTACCCGCACATATTCCGCCTGACCGCCGTCAATACGGCAACCCAAGGCCCAACCGCCCATGGAATCCATACAATTATTGACATAACCCTGACGGCAGAAAAAACACTCTCCGCAAAAAGTTTCCACATTGACGGCAACCCGATCGCCCGGACGCACAGAAACAACGTCGGCACCCACTTGCTCCACAACACCCACCATTTCATGCCCCACCGTAATACCTGGAACAGCGCGTGGAACACTGCCATGTTTGATATGTAAATCACTAGTACAAATACTGCTCAAAGTCACCCGGACCAAAGCGTCACGGGAATCTTGCAAGGACGGTACCGGTTTTTCCAAAAGAGCGAATTTACCCCGCTCCACATAACTGTAAGCCAACATATCTCCTCGTATTAACGCTATAACTGCTTCATAACAAATCCATAAAATCCATCTATGAAAGAAATGCCTCTGAACAAGAGACTACCCAACAAGTATTGCCTTACGGGATTGTGTCGGACTAATCCCGACAACAACCCCTTAAAGCATATGAAAGTCTATAAAAATGCAGCCGTTGAAGATAAGAATGACACGTATTGGCTACGAATACGGATTCCGGGAACAGCACCATCATCCGCAAGAATGTGATACTGGTACTTCCCCATCTGCAAGGCAAAAGCATCAATAGTCTCTCTGGTAGAGAGGGCCTTTCTTCATTCCTCTATTTCAGTTGATTTCCAACGGAAAAGGCATCTCCTACTTTGGGTCCTACCGAAAGATAATCATGATTGAACGGGTCAAAAATAATAGGGGCAACCTGAGACACATCCACCTTCCCCTCGGAATCCAATACCCGTTCATCTACACTCACGTTGACAATTTCTCCACGCAAACGACAACTTTCCGAATCATATTCTATCAACCTGCATTCCAAAGCTATGGGCAACTCCTCTATCAATGGCGCATCTACAAAAGAAGAAGGAACAGCATGAAAACCGGCTCGGGAAAATTTGTCCGGAACATGATTCCCTGAAACAAGACCTACATAGTCACAGGAAACCACATGGGAGACATCGGCCATACTCACAGTAAAGGCCTTACGGTGTTGGATATTCGACACCGTTTTGTGATTGGCTCCCAAACACATACTAATTTCATTCTGTTCACTGATTCCTCCCCAGGCCGCATTCATCGCATCTGGTGTGCCATCCTCTCCATAAGTAGCTATAATAAATACCGGTTGTGGATAACACAATGGTTTTGCTCCAAAATTTTTTCTCATAATCTTTTCTATTTTTTATCCGATTCTTCTGAATCTTCCATCAATTCTACTAAAAAACTAACCGGACGGAATCCATCGTTACATGAGACCATCGCGGAATGTTCATTTTTCATCCACCCATCGTAAAAATTTCCGCCTCCTTCCGATAACTCCTTAACAAACGGATACAAACTTCCCCACGCTCCTTCACACATCCCTTCCGGCCTATCTCCCCCTTCCGACAGAAAAACCTGTCCCTCCTCCATCAAACACGCATCCGTTATCGGATTCTCATATTCCGCCATCAAATCCGGATAAAGAGCCTTACGCATCACCGTTATTTTACATCGCTTCATAAATACGGGCAATTTGTCGCTTTAAATATAGTAATTTCATGATAAAAACACAATGATTATTTCGTACCTTTGCAGAAACACAACCCAAATAAAGGTTATGTATTCAGGTAAAAGTGTGAAAAACCTTTTATAACGGACAAATCAAAAAACAATACATATAAAATTAATGCTGCGAAACATGGAAAAAGCTATTGTAAAAACAAATTTTCATTTCGATGGACAAACCAATCTGTATGTCGGAAAAGTACGGGATGTATATACCATTAAAGATCAATACCTCGCCATGGTCGTCTCTGACCGTATTTCCGCTTTTGATGTTGTATTGCCTAAAGGAATACCTTATAAAGGTCAGGTATTAAACCAGATAGCTGCAAAATTCTTAGACGCTACCTCAGATATATGCCCCAATTGGAAAATCGCTTCTCCGGACCCTATGGTTACCGTAGGACACAAATGCGAACCTTTTGCCGTAGAAATGATCGTGAGAGGATATCTGACCGGTAGCTCCTGGAGAGACTACAAAGCAGGAGCCCGCGAAATATGCGGGGTGCCTATTCCTGAAGGAATGCGCGAACACCAAAAATTCGAACAACCTATTGTTACTCCTACTACAAAAGCAGAACAAGGAGCACACGACCAGAATATTTCCAAAGAAGAGATATTAAAACGGGGAATTGTTGCGGAAGAAGATTACGAACAGCTGGAAAAATATGCGTTGGCGCTATTCCAAAGAGGTTCCGAAATGGCTGCCAAACAAGGATTGATATTGGTCGATACCAAATATGAATTCGGAAAAAAAGACGGAAAAATCTACCTCATTGATGAAATACACACCCCTGACAGCTCCAGATATTTCTATGCCGACGGATACCAACAACGGTTTGACAAAGGAGAACCTCAACGGCAACTCTCCAAAGAATTCGTACGCGAATGGCTCATGGAAAATGGATTCCAAGGATTAAAAGGACAACAGGTGCCATATATGAGCGATGAATTTGTCAACAGTGTCAGTGAACGGTACATCGAATTGTTCGAACGAATTACCGGAGAAAAATTCGTAAAAGCAGAAGAAGGGGATATTACGGCTCGTATTGAAGGAAATATCAAAAACATGTTAGCCAGACTGTAAAAGAATTCCGGATAATCCGACAAAAGAGTTCTTTTAAGATATACGCAAAAGGGAGGGTGACCCAAAAGTCAAAGACAGACTTAAGGGTTACCTTTCTTTTTTTATAATGCCAGGAAAG
>CASFOM010000069.1 GCA_949296295.1 uncultured Alistipes sp.
CGAATTTTTCCACTAACAAAAAATATTGCAGCAACAACTAAAATGATAATTGTAGTAACCAACATTTCAACACATCTTTTTAAAAGATAAAAATTTTTATTGTTTTTAATACTCTGGATAAAATTCCAAGAAGACCTATCAGAAAAGCACTGAAATATTATCCATAAAATGAAACAAATTTATCAATAACCTATTTGTTTCTATTCTGGATTTACACACCCTATTCATGATCAGCGGATAATAAATATCCGTTTCCTACTTGGGAAACGACATATACGGAATCAATCCGTTCCAACATCATAAGTCTTAACTGTATAATCCCAGAATCCACTTTTACCCGTAATAAATCAGAATAAATAGCATGAGGAATGGTATCATTCAAGCCTATCCCTGCTTTCTGCAACTGCTCTTTTAAAAATTGTCGGGTATCTACTTTGGAAACGACTTGTTCTCCTCGATAAAGAGATAAACAATCATCTTCAAGTTCAAGCCATAGTCCTTCATTGGCATATCCCCAAATTTCCTCTAATCGGTCAAAACCGGATACATCAATGACAGTATCATTTTTTATTTCCAGATAAATATTTTTGTTTTCATCCTCCTCAGGCAAAATATCTGCATTCTCTACCTGTTCTCTTCCCTTCTGAGACCATTCTTCAATATCATGAGCCGTCCAACCAGGTACATAAGTAATCAAAGAGACAGAAAAGACAGCAATAACTGCTACATACCAGTAGCGTCCGGTTCGACGGAACAGAAACAGCAATGCCATTATTGTCAATATCCAACCAATCAATACCAAATAGACACGAGGTTCAGTAAATCCGTATTGATGAATCCGATAACAAGCCCCTACCCAATACAACCCCAAAGTAGGCAAAACTATTAAGCTGATATGGTTAAAAAACCAATCATAAAACCTGCGAACTAAGAAGAATTGTAATCCTTTCAATATATAAGCATATGTAACAAATCCAGCTACAATATAAGCGACTCCCCCCTTGGGTAAAGAACAAGAAAACACAATCTTGCCTAAATACATATAAAGAATCACGGCATAGACCAATAAAATAGGGGATAAAATATAATTTAACAAAACATCAAAGGAACGATTTGCTTCCTGAATTTCTCCTTCCTTTTTAGGGCGAAAAGTCAAAAACAAGACAGGAGCAAGAATCATGAAAATCACAAAAGAAGAATAAACTATAAATTTCTCAATTGTATTTTCACTCCATATATCAAAAATATATCGAATAGAGAAATAGACGGAAAGGACTAATAACCATGCAATACAAGATATCAACGCCGCAGAAAACAAGGCATTAATGTAACGAAGCGTATATTCCACAAAAGCTTTATTATCAATACTGCCATTTCGAATCAATAGCAATAGTTGGATAACAATCAAGGAGATAAAGTAAACATCTGTCTCGAACGAGACGCCCAATAATCCCAAGCCGGCAAAAGCAGATAAATAATATCCCAATCTCCACTTGGAGCCTCTGCTCATATCGTTTAATAAAAAAGTAAACAAAAAAGCTATTGGGAAATAAATCAACAATGTTTTTACAGAGGGATTAGAGAAATCCAATCGATAATTCAGACAAGCCAAGACACAATAAATAGCGGCCATCCCTATTTCCATGGGATATAAGCGAACCGTTTCGGACAATCCCTGAATAAAATTGATAATTTTCTGTTTTATTCGCATGGTTTTCAGCATTTTATATAATGATATTCTTGTGTACAAATTAAAAAGAATTCCCTGCCCTTTTATTTTATACAACTTTTTCCTTATCTATTTCATCACTAAATTTCTCCAAAAACAAACAAGTCAACTTACTAAAATACAAAAAATAACAAAACAGAAGAAATCCATCATAATAAAAAACTCTCCTTCAACACGAAACCTCGGTTAAAGGAGAGTTAAAAGTCGGTTCATAAAAAAACCGGGATTATTCCATTTCTTTAATAGTTATATTACGATACCAAACATCGTCACCATGATCTTGGAATCCAATGTATCCTTCATGATTTTCACCACCGCAATTAATCAAAAGATCATATGCTTCAGGCCATTTATCTTTGCTAAATTTACTGTTGTCAATCAATTGTTTCCATTGGTCGGTCCATAAATGATACTCCAATACCACTTCATCATTCTGGTAGTGTACAACAGTACCTTTATAAACCATGATTTTAGATTTATTCCATTCTCCGTAAGGTTTTGCATTTTGAGGGTTAGCAGGAATCATATCATACAAAGAAGCCGATTTACGATTTCCATTTACCCCCAACATTGCATCTGGATGATTTTCATTATCCAATATCTGATATTCCGGAGCAGAGATATAAATAGGTTGATTGGGAATTTCCTGAGCTAAATAGAAAACTCCGGAGTTACCTCCTTTGGATATTTTCCATTCAAATTCCAATACGAAATTCTTGAATTTCTTATCATAAATCAAATCACCGCCATCATTTGTTTGAGCTTCTCCGCCACCAGAACCATTAAATTTAATAGCTCCATCTTCAACTACCCAACGAGCAGGAACATCCTGGCGGTTATAACCCCGCCATCCGTTTAGCGTTTTTCCGTCAAACAATACAATTTTGTCATCATCAGATTTCGTATCTGTGGCTGTTTTATCATTTTTCGGAGCTGTTGTTCCTCCGCCACAAGATACCAATACCGCAGAAAAGGCAGCAACTCCCGCCAATAATAATGTTTTTTTCATAATCCTTTATCTAATAATATTTACAACGTTATTCTATTGAGAAAATCACTGTATCATTGCGAATCACTGCATTATTTTCAAAATTCAGACACAACCATTTACTCCAGCCAATTCTTGTTGTCCTCCTTCTGCATGCGTTACATTTCGCAATTCTAACACATTTTTAAGGAGTTGTGTCAATTCATATTTGACACAAACTCCTTATATTATTACTCAATAACAGCCTGTTATTTAGGCATATCGACTAATTTCCAACCGTTTTGATAATTATGTTTGATCAATTCATTAGCAAATTGCTTTGCATTAATAGGATCGGTCCATACTTTGTTAAATGTAGGATGTCCATCAGCAATGCTAAATCCATCTTCAATCATAATTCGTAAAGTTTCATCATCACCAATATTGGTAAATTGCATGTTTTCGCCATCCCATTCCAAAACTTTATTCAAAGCTTGTAAGCGAACAGCCAGTACTCCCATAACGACCATTTCGTTGAAAGGACCTGCTTCAGAGAAAGGAGAAGCCGTTTCTACACGATTTTTAGCATCTTCTTTACAAGCGCGAACGAAGTCCATTTGATGGTCACTGTTAGGCACTTCACGACACATAGAAGGCACTTTAGGAGTACGTCCGGAAACCAACCAAGGATTCACCCCATAGCAACCGCAAATCAAGGTATCTTTGGTTCCATGGAAAATGACGCCTCCCCCCTGATCGTTCAAGTTTCTACCAGCAGGTACACCTTCCGGACGAGGAGGAGTAATACCACCATCATACCAGGTAACTTCTACTTCAGGCATTTTCACTTTCGGCATATCTTTCCGAGCAGGGAATACATATTTCACCATTTGCGCATTAGGAGCACATTCTGTCAATAGAGCCGTAGAACTTCCCTGTACCTTTGTTGGATATCCCAATTTCAATCCTTTAAATACAGGATGCAAGATATGACAAGCCATATCACCTAATGCACCAGTACCGAAGTCCCACCATCCACGCCAGTTCCAAGGAGAGTAGATTTTATTGTATGGACGCATAGGAGCCGGACCGATAAACAAATCCCAATTCAAAGTATCAGGAATAGTATCAACCGCTTTAGGGCGCATCAATCCTTGAGGCCAAATAGGACGGTCAGTAAAAGCTTCTACTTTGGTTACTTCTCCGATTTCACCATTCCAAATCCAGTCACACACTTGATTTACTCCAGTACCGGAAGAACCTTGATTTCCCATCTGAGTAGCGACACCATGTTTTTTAGCCAGTTTAGTCAACAGACGAGATTCATAAACAGAATGAGTCAACGGTTTTTCACAATACACATGTTTTCCCAATTCCATAGCGGTAGAAGCGACCAAAGCATGAGTATGATCGGCAGTAGCCACCATCACAGCATCTATGGAACTGCTCATTTCGTCAAACATCTTACGATAATCCCAGAAACGTTTTGCATTAGGATAGCGATCAAAAGTACCTTTTGCATATTTCCAATCGACATCGCAAAGAGCGACAATATTTTGACTTTCCAAACCTTTCAAAACACCGGCACCACGTCCACCGATACCGACACCGGCAATATTCAATTTATCGGACGGAGCTGTATGACCGAAAGAACGTCCCAATACAGTATTTGGGACAATGGTAAGTCCTGCCAATCCGGCAGCACTTTTAGTAAGGAATTCTCCACGAGATATTTTTCTTGACATAATATTTAAGTTTTTATTTTATCCAATAGGGTTTATTTTACGTAGTCTGCATTGAACAAGAAATCATAACTCTTTTCCACGCAATTTTCAGCAGGCAATGTATAACGTTCCACTTCTACATAATAATCTTTCATGCCCTGTTTGTAAGCGGCTTCGAAAATAGCGCCGAAATCCAACTCTCCACTATCTCCGATAATGGTTTCATCCTTGATATGCAAAACAGGGAATCTACCGGCATATTTTTTCAAATATTCCACAGGAGATTTTCCTCCTTTATTCACCCAATATACATCCATTTGATAAAACACGTTTTCAGGGTCGGTATTTTGAATCAAATAGTCATAAGCTACCTGACCTTCCACTACCTTAAATTCTCCGGCATGATTGTGGAAACCGAACTGAATTCCCTTGGATTTAGCCAGTTCTCCGACTTTATTATAATAATCACAATACATTTTCAGACCGTCGAGAGAATCGGGAACCTCCATCCACGGTTGTACGGTATAACGACATCCGGCAGCCACTTGGGTATCCAATGCTTTTTTCCACCATTCCATAATTTCGGCATCCTTAGCGGGATCATAACCTTGTCCCAGGTGTGCACTGGAAACCTTCATACCCAGATCTTCCGCCATTTTACGAAATTCTTTCGGGTCAAAGCCATACAATTTTCCATCGTTATAAGAAGCCGTTTCCAACTCCTTATATCCCATATCGGCCACCAGCTTTAATGTAGCGGCAGGATTCTGCCCCATAGCGTCGCGTAATGAATATAACTGCAAACCTATTCTTTTTTGTTTAGCTGCAGCCGTACTACATCCACTAACCCCCATCAAACTGGACAATACCGATCCACCGACCACTGTTCCCGCAGCAGCCAATGCTCCTTTTTTTAAAAATTCAAGTCTGTCCATATTTTAAAATCAATTAAGTTTGGTTTTTCTGCACATTTTTTCAGTTCTGGATATTCTCTTCTTTAGCTCGTTTTTTTTCGATACGTTCAGCGATTAATATTCCATATTCATATAATCCGTATAATGGGATTGCCACCAACATCTGACTGAATACATCAGGCGGAGTAATGATTGCAGCCACGATTACAATCAAAGCAATGGATATCCTCCTGTACTTACGCATCAAAGAGCTGTGTAACAATCCGATTGTAGAGAGAACTCGCACCAGTAACGGCAGTTGAAAAATAACCGCAGCAGCTAAAGAGACACCCAATACCAATGAAAGATAGGAACTGACCTCAATCATATTTTCAATAGAAGAGCTCACATTATAATTAATCAAGAAATTAATTGATAATGGAGCAATCATAATATAACCAAAAGCCAACCCAATAAAGAAACAACCGGTAGCATACCATACAATTCTCCGGGATTGTTCCTGTACTTCAGGAGTTAGGGCTGGTTTAACGAACATCCATAACTGCCACAATATAAAAGGTATAGCTACAATCAAGCCAAAAATAAAAGAGGATTTTATATGCAGATTGAATTGCCCAGCCATCTTTGTATTGATGATATTTACTGGATTTTGATTAATACACAAGGCATCTACTCCTGTTAATTCCGCCAACCGACAAAACAATCGATTGGTAATAAAATCAGGTTTCATAGGAGCGAAAATAATATCCACCACAAAGCCTTTGAAAATAAAAGCGACAACAGCCACTACCACTAAAGCTATAATCGATTTAACCAGGCGCGAACGCAACTCATCGATATGTTCGGAAACGGTCATATCCCCTGTTGCATTCGGCTTTGTTTTTTCATTCATCCCCACGTTCAATCTTAAAATACAAAACTTCTTCTATTCTCCAGATCGGATATCTTATTTGGATTCTGGTTTGGACTCTATTTTAGCTTCAACTTTAGCTTCTTCTGTTTCTTCTTCTTTTGCTTCTTCAGCGGGCGTATCTTTAATTGGATTATTCATAGCATCCTTAAATTCACGGATTCCTCTACCTGCACCACGCATCAAATCAGGGAGTTTCTTTCCACCGAACAACAACAAAAGGACAATAACAATAAGTACCAATTCGCCCGTACCCAGGCCTCCGATAAATAAAGGTAACATAATTTTCTGTTTTTAAAGTTTTTAGTTATTCATTAATAAATTAAATACATTCCTATATGGGGAGCAAGGTACATATTTTTTCACCTATTTACAAATATTTTTATAATTTTTTATTATTAGTTTTTTTTGAAAGGAATAGAAATATCCCTATAAAACTGAACAATAAACCAATTATAACCCCATAAAAACATAGTTTTTTGTTAATAAAACGATAAATTCGATACAAACGTTCGATTATCAATCTTTCTCTATAAATCGTTTTTCGGATTACGAATAATAAATCACTCTGTTTTCAAATCCATTTTATCAAAATAATCGAATGCGGCCCATTTGTTTTCATACATTAAGTCCTGGACAAATAAGGCAGCCATTGCTCCTGTATATCCTCCTGTATAATCATCTGAAAGTTTTGTAAAATCGAGAGATTCTCCAACAGGGTGCCATATTTTTCGATCCACAGAATAAAAGAATCGAATAAAATACCCGTCTATCTCCAGTCTCATAAAAAGGCCATTTTCACAAGAAACGGGAATCCGTTTTTCCAGAAATTCCCGATACCCACCATCCGCACCGGTCAATTCCAAGACAGTTCCTTCTTTTTCATCATATGTAAGTCCCAAAGCATAAAAATGGGTTGTATTATAAAAACAACACAATCCTGCACTTTGTCTGTAATCTTCGGGATGAAAGATTACTTTGGTCTCTATTTGTTGGTGATAAGAAGTAATCCTTTGAGCTATCACGCTTTGACCATACAATCCTCCCAAAGCCCTTCTTCCTCTCATTTGTAAGGTTCCCTGTTTTTTATCCACATAAATCCAGTCAGGAGAAGCAGGTTCTCTAAGAAATTGGTAATGATTTCCAAGTTCCCGAGTAAGGAACAAATCTTTTATCTCTTTTTTAGGCACAGGAACCGCCGAAGAATCGGGAGCCTTCACTTTTTCTGAAGGGAGTATATCCCCATTTTCCAGTTCAGGCCATCCTTGTTCATTCCATAAAACCTTTTGAATAAAAGTTTCTCGTCCCAAAGGACAAGGACCATAGGGAACCAATGGACGTGAACCCAAATGCGTAGTGTACCATTCTCCCTGAGGAGTAGTAAACAAAGTTCCATGACCAGCCTTTTGAATGTATGCCGAAGAGTCCTGCCGAGAAGAATAAAATATTTGAGGAGCACGTTCATAAGGCCCCCAAATATTTTTTGCACGAGCTACCGCTTCATAATGCCCATAGCCGGTTCCTCCTTCAGCAGTAAACAAATAATACATTCCATCTTTTTTCAACATTTTAGGTCCCTCAGCGGAACTCTTTGCCCATCCGGAATAGATAAACTTTGGTTTCCCAATGGGTTTTAATGTTTTTAAATCCAACTCATGCAAGCCAATTCCCGGTGACATACTTTTCCCTGCCCGATGATCAAAAATACGGACCAACATATAAGCCCTACCATCCTCATCAATAAACAAGGAAGGATCAAATCCCAGAGCATTGACCAGTACCGGTTCCGACCAAGGTCCCGCAGGATTTTTCGCCGTTACTATATAATTCGGATAACCTTTTAATGCCCAATTGACACCCCCTTGTACAACCGTATAAGACACATAATACAAACCATCATGATAAGTAATGGAAGGAGCATACACACCGTCCCCGTCAGCAATACCGGTTAAATCCAACTGACTTTTTCGAGTTAATACATGTCCTATTTGTTCCCAATTGACCAAATCTTTCGAATGATATACGGGAATACCTGGAAACCACTCAAAAGAAGAGGTTACGATATAATAATCATCCTCTACACGTACAATACAAGGGTCTGGATTAAATCCGGACAATATCGGATTTTGAATTTCTCCCCGACGATTTTCTGCTCTCCCATAAAAAACAGAACACAAGCAAATCATCAAAAACAGGATACGTAGTTTTTCTTTCATAATTCAGTTAAATGGTTAGCGTTTTTTCTGTTATTTTCCTAACAAAGATATATAATTACTTGCATGAATACTCCTTTTTCTATCAACAGATCAAATTATATGTGTTCCTTATCATATTTTTTACAGACCAATAGTTTCATAATCAAGAATTATTCTAAAATTAATTATTCTCCTTCTTTTTAAATCATTTTCCACCGTATTTAAGAATCAGTCTATAATATAAACACAAGCGACACCTGTTCAAACATAATTTACGAAGTATTTTTCTTTCATATTTTACTCACTTTCACTTATCAAAAAGAGGGTGACCCAAAAGTCAAAGACAGACTTAAGGGTTACCTTTCTTTTTTTA
>CASFOM010000070.1 GCA_949296295.1 uncultured Alistipes sp.
CAATATCTTATTTTACTGACATCAAGTCTATTTCGACACTGCCTCTCTTTGTATTTAAATCCACTTCATAACAGAATATCTTACCTTCCTTCTCTATTTCAAATCACCAATAGCCTGATTAAGAAAATCATAAAACGGACGCATAATTCTAAACAAACGACCTGCTTCCGGAACAAAACTTTCCTGACACAATAATTCCGGAGAACGTTGCGTGTAAACGTAATAACTGGTTAATTTCAAATACTCAGAAGCTGGGGAATTTTTATCAAAACCTGCCGGTACTCGTTTTAATACTTTATCTTCCCGACAAAGATCCCCTATCTCCTCACGAAAAATTTTCTTCGACAAAATAGATTGAAACTCATCCCAACGATCATGGATGGCCCGACGAATAGAAGACAAAACCACCGGACCCGGCATATAAATACCACAAGAAAAATAAAAATCGTACGGATCTATGTTCACATAATAACACGCGCGAGAACCACAGGTTTTTCCTACCGGGCTCAACACTACTCCAAAATGTGTTTTATAAGGTTCCTTATCCCGCGAAAAACGGGTATCTCTGGCTATCCTGAACAAACATGACTTCGCATCCGGAAACCCCATTTTCTTGTCAAATTTATTAATTTCTCGGAACAACTCTTCCGTAACAGACAACACATTATTACGAGCCAATTCATAACGATCATGATGTTCATGAAACCAGGCCCGATAATTATTTTGTCGCAAATCGTCAAGAAATTCCAAAGTAGATGGAGCTATTGATACCATAACCAAATATTTTTAATGATTTTGTAAATATAACAAAATACCGTCAATGAACAAAAGACAATACGGGCTAAAACGCTTTCCTGCCAACATCAGAATACAATATTTCAACCTCTTTCGGTCATTATATACCATTGAAACGACAGAAAACAACTCCATAAATCAGATGTTCTTCAAGAAATTCAGAATCCTATTCTATTTCTATATACACAATCGGTTGTCGCTGTTCTCGGTCTAATGGCTCTGCTCGATAAGACACTTCTGAAAAATTGATATCTTGGAGATTGATACAACGAATCTCACTGTTATACATGGTGCGGTAATAAATGGCTCCATGGGTAATATCCGTTACGGATGTCCATTGCGTCGCACTCGGAATATCGGGAGGTATTTGCCCCCGCGCAAACTCTATCCCTATGGGGATATCAAAACTATTCAACAATTGAAAACCCTGCAAAACCGTTTCCAAAGATGTCGGTTTCGGAGTAGCTGTCGCTTGATAAAAAGCAGCTCGAACAAAGCGGGAAGGAGGTGTGACATCTCCCGGAATACCTAAAAAACCACTCCCCGCGCCAAAAGAACTTAATACTACTGAATCCAACTGCTGGGAAGAAGCTGTCCCCGGATATAAATTAACATAATTATTCAAATTGGTCATCTGCCACTCAAAACCCGGAGAATTAGTTAAAACACCCAATTCATTTTCATAAAAGACAGGCTTACCGTCTTTGATTTCCAAAACCACTTGACGACCCGATAAATCCGCAAAACGCCAATGAACAGTAGAGGCCCGGGAATCAATAGAGACAATATGTATCTGATGTACAGCCTTTTTCACTTCTTCTATCGTTTTACAACTTCCCAAAAGCCAAGGGACAAGCTGAAAATCTGAAATACTCTGCTCCTTTTTAGCCTCATCAAAATCTTCATAAATACCATACCCCGGGAAATAAAACAAACCCGCTGACAATCCTGCTTCATTTAATCCTTCCACAACAAATTCCGGCTGTTCTACCGACATTCCTACATATCCATAACGTGTGGTAAAGGACATCCCTTCTTTTCCGCCCGGAGTATAAGAACGCTCCGTATAACCCCGAGGGACAACCACATAACGACTATCCAAATTACTTCCACCCCATTCTATGGTCCGGGCTACGACATAAGAACCGTCCTTGGCTCGTAAGGTAATACCCGTACAAGCATTTACCATAGGTGGAGAAATAATGGAAACAAGAACTAAAGACAACAAACTGATAAAAATTTTTCGGGACATGGTTTTCTGTTTTTTTATAAAACAACAATAAATATTATGCTAATATACAATTTATCTGAATCAAATATCAAACCGAACCAATAAAAATTCCTATCTTTTATACTTATTGATTTTCTTACAAAAAACTATTCATGATACTTGTATTTTACAAAATCAAATAAACCATAATTTTCTTGTTGAGCAGGATGATCTCCTAAAAACATCAAATTCTCTACACTGCAAAAAATAAAAAATGGTATTTCCTTCCCATACTCCAACTGCAAGGTATGAGAAATCTCCTTATCGATAATCCATTCCACATAATAATTCCCTTGTTTCAGGGATAAATCCATTTCAAAAAGATGCCAACCAGGATGTATTCTCTTGATGACCGATTCATACGGAAAATCTTGTGACGTCATATAAACAAGTAGTTCTCCGGGAACTGCTCCCACTTCTTCCCGAACAGACTGCTTCCCGTATCCTATTTCAAAATCCAACTCATGATGATCATCACTATAAATCCAGGCTCCTACACTACTCTGGTCACCCATACCCATAGACGGAACATAAACTTTCCAAATATACCGACCGGTCGTATATATCTTATCCTCAGTATGTATCTTTTTCCTATCCAAAGAATTAGCCCGGGTATAAATACGCAAAACACCCTTTTCTATATCACATTGATTGGCCGGATTACTATCCTGATGGCCGTAAACCCACCCTGACAAATCCTTGAAATGCCATACCTTACGTAATGGAGATTGAGATATTCCTTCAAAAACAATTCCCTGAATCAAAAAACTTATAAAACAAATTTTTATAATACGACAATTGAACAATAATCCATACTTTTTCATAAGAAAATATATTCTATTATATGAATACTCTTGACAGTTATATAAATCACAACAAAAACAGCTACACAACAACAGTTTTTTTCTGTTTATTTTCGGATTTTAAAGCTACTTTTTTACTTGAACAAATACCCGTTATCCTCCCTCTACTCCAACATCAATTCACCAGAAGACAAAACAAAAGAGGTACCCCAAACTTATATTTTGACGTACCTCCCTGAAAACAACTCTAATGAATCACTCCCCGTTCTTCAAAATTCTTCTTTCGAAGCAAGGCTTCCAAATAATAATAATCTGCATACACCAAAGGAACATCCACTTCTGAATCATGCGGTTTGCTCCCGGTACTATGCAACAACAGGAACCCTTGATCTTTCCCTACATGGGCTCGATACGCCTTTAAATTTTCCAATAAACGGTCGGCCAACTCCTTATGTTTATCATAATTTTGAAAATCACAGACAGCTAACTCATACAACGCCGATAAGGTAATTGCTGCTGCAGAAACATCCCTCGGCTCATTGGGTATATTCGGAGCATTATAATCCCAATAAGGAATCAAATCCTCCGGAAGATTAGGATTCGTAAAGATATATTCTGCTATCCGTTTGGCTTGCGTCAAATAAGCAGGATCTCCCGTCTCGCGAAAACAAACAATATATCCATAAAGTCCCCATGCCTGTCCTCGCGCCCAGGCAGACTCATGACTATATCCCTGATGGGTATGACGATTTAAAACCTCTCCTGTCTCCGGATCATAATCAACTACATGATAAGAACTGTTGTCTGAACGAAAATGATTCTTCAACGTCGTATTGGCATGACTTACCGCCACATGCCAAAAAATGGAATCATGCGTCACATGAAAAGCCCAAAAAAGCAATTCCAAATTCATCATATTATCAATGATTACAGGAAACTGCCACTTGTCTTTGTTATGATCCCAAGAACGAATACAGCCTACCTTTTCATTAAACCGAGTGACCAAGGTCCGGGCTGATTCCAATAAAATATTCTTATAAGTACTATCCCGAGTATAACGATATCCATTGCCATAACTGCAATACATCTTAAATCCCATATCATGAGTAGTCCCATTCTTCTTTTCTTTTTCCAAAATCTCGGTCCTGCGCATGGCTTCTTCTTTCCAATAATCATCACTCGTCGCTGCATACATATACCATAACTCTCCCGGGAAAAAACCACTTGTCCAATCTCCTGAAGGAACCATATGCAAAGAACCGTCAGGATTCTCGCTCCTTGGATTCGATACGGGAGTACTCCCTTTTTCCTGCGCATCAATCTGCTTGATCGCATATTTTAATTGAGATGCCACAAAATCAAAATCGGATACCGGCTCTGATCGGTTACAGGATACAAAAGAACATAACAAAAATACCAAAAAAACGACTTCTTTCTTCATTTCTTTTCAATTATTTCTTACTTAATGATGCAAATATATAAAAACTAACGGTATCAAATCTTGTTAAAATTTATTTTTCAAAAAAAAATATTTCTATAAACAAAAACAGTTATGTCGTTTCCTGGGGGGGAAAAGTATTTCAACATCTGGACAATTTCTTCCTCCTCGAAACAGTTAGTTCAACCATACATAAAAAACGTTCTGCCAGGTTATAGCTGGCAGAACGTCAATATTGAATAAACAACTAATTTATTTTTGAATGATTGGATGGCTATCTTGCTCTGTTTTGCTCGGTCCGATGAAGGAGATAGTGAGCCATCTTTGAAGAGTACTGAACAAAACAGCTCCAACGAACTTTTTTTACCAACAGATTTTTATTTTACTTCCAGAATCGAATTAGTAAAAATATTAATACCCAAC
>CASFOM010000071.1 GCA_949296295.1 uncultured Alistipes sp.
AACTTCAAAAATTGCAGCCGAATATCATTCTGCATTATGCAAAGAAGCCGACCTCAAAAATTCTCTTTTGGGTCGGCCTCTTTTTTAATTTCTACTCGCTCGAAATCACCTTGACCTCAGCAAAATAAAGATAAAAAACAAGAAAGAGCAACTCAACGGCTCTCTGCCTTTCTCCTCTGTCTCCCCTTTTACAGACAATTCCACAAACGACAATATCTTTTTACACTCAATTTATTCCCTCTTAGGAAATTATTTTCTACCTTTATCAAATACTTTTTCAAGATAAAAAAATGGAATCAAAATTAGAAGAAACTTTAGATGAGTTATTTTCTGAATCTTCTTCGGGAGAAGAATTACCTATGGGTAGATTCAAACCCTTTTTAATCTCCGATTATCACACTTTAAACCGACAGGTCGTTCGTGATTTTGAACAAGGGAAAAAGTGTGTTTGGTCAAAAATTGAAAATCCAAACATACCTGCCTGTGCCCAGATTGCTTTCAAAGGACAGAATACTGCCGTATGTTACGTCCTTTATGTAGGTTTTTTCTATTCCACAATGGGGATATTTGCCAACATCACTGAATGGCACCGGAAGGTAATGCAGGAATACGGGAAATTTTATGATGGACAATGGGTTCTGAATGTAGATCGTTCAGCGAAGAAAGCACCCATCTTCACCCAACTGTTTCAAGAAAGACAACAGGTAGGAAAGCCTTATCTTATGCCTCAAGACGGTCAGGTTTTCCTGACACAGCAAATACGGGAATCCAATATAGAAACAGACAGGGACTTCTACAACGCCGTAGGAGGAATCCTTAAAATAGCTCAGGGTGTCTTGGGAGAGATTCAAAAAGGAAATATTGGCTCCTACTCTTTTGTTAAAGACTTAATGGGAGCCTTGCGTATTTATTTAAGATTATCATGATATGGAAGAGTGGTTCGATGAATTAGCCGATTCTGTTTCCGATAATATCTCGGAAATAATCGGAAATACAGAGGTAGATACAGATGCTGTTGCAGCTGATTTTCTTGATGGTTTTTCAGAAGCTGCACCAGAAACCGTAAGCTCCCTGTTGGACGGGAACTTCAATAGTTCCGATATTGATTTTTCGTCGTTATTTGAAGATACTCCCGACGAGCCCTCTGTTCCTATCGACGAAGGGACGAATTACAACGTCTCTTTTGAAGGAAATGAGAATGCTCAAATCATTTCTCAAATCAACGAGCAGGAATCCCGGGTAAGAGATGCAAAAAACAATATAGAATATTACAAAAGAGAGATACGGAATTTCGACAATACAACGACAAGCAACTATCGGAGTAACTGCATCAGCCATTTGGAAAATGCGGAAAGACAACTCAGGGAAGCGAAGAATAAGATAGACGAGCTATCCGCAAAATTAAAATAGGAATGTTCTTTCAGAAACAAGAATGTAAGACAGAATATTCAATCTATCGATTTGATAAAAGAGAAAACTCCTGTTTTTACCTCTTGACAGAATAATCAAGGCAAAAACAGGAGTTTATGTGATAAATAATTACGAATCGGTTTTGACTGCTCAAGCAGGAAACTCGTCCCAATACCTTACAAAACAATACAAGACACTATTACCTGGCATTCTAAGATTCTACGAAAACACCACAGGCACACATCGTCCCCCCCCTGAACCTTACTGCCGGTCAAAAAACGTCATATCCCACTCCGATTGCCAGGGAATACTCAGCGCTCCTTTCCCGTCCATGACAAGCGGCAACCAGATATAACGGCTGTCGGGAAGATCCTTCTTATTCCACATGTCAAAGCAGACGATAAACCGACCATCGTTCTTTCGTCCTTGAACGGGGATAACATACGTACTCTGACCATAAAAGGTCTTATCGGAATCAACCCCTCTGCACGGATTACCCAATACGGTCCATTCCCCCATAACGGAATCGGCCACCGCCAACTCCGCCTGATTGGGATCCCAACCCGTACAGCCACTCGACAACATATAATAACGACCATCATATTTAAAGACTGCCGGTGCTTCCCGCGACATGCCGACAAAACGACGGACATAAGTACCGTCCGGAGCCGTATAGTCCGGCGTTAATCGATTGATGTGCATCGTTTGATTATTTTCTGAAGAGGAAAACTGATAAGCTGTTCCATCATCATCCACAAACAAGGTCTGATCCCGGCTCATCTCTCCATTGGGACGAAAGCTACCCATATAGGTAAACGGTCCTGTCGGCGTGTCACTGACCGCTACACCTGCCGCCGCCTTGCCATAATCCGCATAATCCACATGTGCCCACATGACAAATTTTTTTGTGGCCTTGTTGTATATGACCTTCGGACGTTCCAACACCTGAGAGGGATGAAGGTCGTGGGACGAATCCTCAGGTACAGACTTAAGGACAAGACCTTCAAACGTCCAATTCAACAAGTCTTTGCTGGAATAACAGCTGATTCCTGTAACATCCGTCCGATAACACTCCCACCCCACATCACTGAGCAGGGTGGTCGCCCCGGTCTTGTATTCTCCATACCAATAATAGGTGCCTTTATGATACAGGATTCCCCCACCATGCGCGTTGATGGGATTCCCTTCCGTATCATACCATACCTCTTTCGGCTGGAAACACCTATTCCTTTTTTGTTCCCGGACGGATTGAGAAAAGGTCTGAACCACTCCCCAGAAACAGACTGACAAAACAATCAATAAAATCTTTCTATTCATCTTTTTAGATATATCTCTCTCCTCGAACGGGAAATTCCATTATCCGACCTGTTGGACTTGAACATGACACCTTGACTCCGGGAAAGACCTTCTATCGATTCTTCCAGATATTATGTTTTACCCCCATCTTGTCCCGTTCAAGCGGCTTTAACCCGAAGCGGCTCAACACATCCTCCCGATAGAAATACTCTATCGGTTCCGAAGACTCCGGAAGAAAGGTATTCGCTTCAAGCTCATTATTGTTGTTCTCCCGCAAATAAGGCTCCGTACAATTCACTATCAGATTGTGCGAAATAAAGTTTCTGTTCAGATGACCATGAACATCCCTTAATACAGGATAACGTTCCTGATATTGGGCGGAAGAGATATCAACATCCTGATAATGCCTCTTACGCAAAAAGGACGAAGAAAATACGGACTCCCAATACTCCTTGCTCCACGGCGTAAAAGAAACCGCTGCACGACAATCATAGAACAAGTTGTTCGCCACGTAATTATCCTTCCCTCCATGAATCTGAACGGCTCCGAAATTACGATAGCCCGACCGGTTGAAGATATTTCCGGTTACCTCAGCTCCTGATATCATATCATCAAAACGTACTGCCGCAGAACCATGCAACGTTCCTCCCTTGATGTCCTGAAAATAGTTATTGCATATCTTAATCCCCTGATACGACAAATCTTTCCACATGTCAATAACCCCCTGGTCATCCGACTCCCGCACCAGATTCACAAACTCATTATACGATATCGTCACATCATTCCCATCGATTCGCAAGGCCGAAGAAGGACAGTTCGAGAAATAATTGTTGCGAATCGTCAATCCTATTCCATTGAAATAGACGGCCGGTTCATACGTCCGCTTCGTCAGGGAGAAATCTTCAATGATGTTGTTATCCACCTCATGATTCGCAGGAACAAGCTCTTTCCTGTTCCCCGCAATAATCTGAATCACCCGTTCCCCAAACTGTTTCATCAGACATCCCGTAATCCGATGCGATTCTCCTCCGAAAATATGAATGGCCGATTCCGAAAAACACAAAAATCTGCACGACGCAATTTTGATTCCCTCGCCTCCTTCGATACGCATTCCCACCGTTCCCCCGTCTCTGAAGGTAATGCCTTCGAAGGTAACATAAGAACAATCTTTAAAATCAACCATATACGGCTTCGAGAAATGGGTGATTCCTACATCCGACGATTGAATGGACGAACCTTGTTCCGGATACCAATAAATCTTTCCATGTTCCCGGTCGATGTAATATTCGCTTATCGAATCCAACTCGCAAAGCAGGTTCACGCCCCAGAACGGAGCATCCTTCCGATAACCGTAGGAATGATACGGCGGAGACAACTGAAAGGTGGTATCTGAAAGGATTTGGTCCACCCGTTGATACTCATCGGACCAATCCCACTTCCAGTAGCCTCCCAAATAAACCTCCGGCTCATTCGCCCACCGGGAGATACGTTCTTCTTCGCACGAAAACCGGACCGTTTCCTCCGGATGTTGCTCGTCCGGCTGTGAAAGGACCTGATGAATGCGAAGAAAGCCATCGTTGGGATATTTGGACAAGGTTTGGAACACTCCGTTGCAAAACAAGTCGGCCCTTGCCGCTCCCACCTCCATAGCAGAGCCCGCTCCTACTCGTACAGGAACCGTATGCGTGTCAAAATATTTGGGCAGCTTGCAGACATACACCTTATCGGCCATCCCTTCCGGCAACAGGGACAACAGCTTCTTATCCTTCACCACTTTCCACTGACGCAGAGGTATGGCTCCGGAAAAGACCGGTTGGGCTCCCGGCATGGCCCGGTAGGAAACCGGAGCCGACGATGTCCCGCTGTCTTCTTCCCCAAAAAGAATCGGCTCATCTATATAATAGGTCCCGTCTGCAAAGAGAACCTCCACCGGTTGGTCCGGATTGGCCCGACGATATTCCCGGACCCCCTGAACGGCCCGCTGAAACGTTCTCCACGGAGATTGAACAGTTCCCTCCCCCTGTTCCTTTCCTTGAGGAGATACATAAAACTGCTGCTGTGAAAAAGCAGGAAAGCTCATCCATAAAAGAGCCCATACCCATATTTCCTTGTGCATATTCATATTTTTATTTTAACGGGTATGACCTTCGGCTACCCCATTACAAAACGTTCCGTATATGAGACGAAAGGAGAACACTCCTTGCGTTCCCCGAACATTCATTCAACACCCCTATTGCGGGAGGGAAACAGATACTTCAGCCAATCGTTCTCTCGACAAGCAACCCGAAACTACAAATCCTTTTCAATGTAGGTAAACAGTGTTTTCCCTATGGTAAATTTAGTTCCGTGGTAAAGTCGTTTTCGTACATTCGGAAGCAACGGCTTACGGTCAAAAATCACCCCTTCCTCCAACGCAATGAGATAGAGGTAGCCGTTAATCATCCGGACCTCCGCCTGCTCCGGAGCAATGTCGCTTGTGATGTCCCACGACATTTGCAGGTCGCAATTCACTGACTTGCCAATAGATACCCGTTTCGACAAGAGAGAGGCATTCATCCATTTGTAAATGGCAATATCCAACTCCTTGATGGGACCTTCCACCCGGAGGAAATAGCGTTCCGACTTCGGACTCGTTGCCGCTACGCTGACGGCAAACCCCACACAGTAAATGATATAGCTTAACAGCAGAAACTCCCGCGTATCGATTTGTGCGCTGAAGGCAAACGACCACAGATACATGGAGCCCAAACCGAAAATGATTGATATGGCGGCTCCGACCAATGCCTTCTTGAGCTTGATGTCCGTTTTATAAACGACCACCACCGCTATAATGAATCCGCTAAGCATCCACGGAATCCAATCTATCAGGAATGAGTTGTCTTTAAAGTTCAGGGAAAGCGAGATAATACACCCCACAAAGAAAGAGAGGTAGCTAAGCGCTCCGCCTACGATGGATTTGGCGAAGACAAACAACGACCTCTTCCACCACCAACGGCCATGACTCGTCAAAAGGCTCAGGGAGAGCGTCAGGAAGAATCCGATGTTCATCCCGTAAAAAGGCAGGTAGAACAGCGGACTGCCATACTCTTCCATCAACATTGCCGTTTCCGGAGAATGGGCATCCAAATCGAATATGACATTAATCAGTTTTACCAACAGCAGGTTCTGCGTGTTATGAACATTCGCCGTAAAGCTGATCCAGGCCACCAAAGCGGCTAAGGCTCCGGCAATAATCCAGGAGAGGTAAAACGATGCATTCCGAGGATCCGTCAAATGTTCCCGATTATAATAATGACTGCCATGCTTGCAATTCTTCCCGTACTCCGGACATTTGTATTCGTTCTCCTCCCAACACGACCGATGAACGACATGAGGACATTTCACCACAATCTCATCTCCGGGAACAAAAGGAGCTTTACAGAAATAACAGGAGGAATTGACCAGGATGCCATGATAACTCATGTTCCTTTGCGTATAGGAAGTGACGTACCGACGCTTGAAAATCAGATAACGGATTCGCGGAATCAGGAACTGGAACACCACATACAGGAACAGAATGGTCAGCAACCCCAACAGCGTCCCCTGCATAATGACCTGAAAGGTGGTCAGACCGTTGATGATAATGGGGTTATAGACACTCCCCGCATTGTAGTTGATATAATCGGAAGCAATCAGACTGTCGCCATGATAACAGTTGATTTGAAGTTTCCGCTCCATGCCCCGGTAAATCTTAAGGTCGGGATTGACAAACGTAAACTTATAATCGGCCGTTTCTTCATTGACCTGTTTCAGAATATCATTCAATATCACATTGGGTTTGAACCCCTCCAGATATTTCCCTCCCGTCTTCTGGCAAAGAGCGGTCAGGAACGTTCTCCCCGCCTCATCGCCACTCTCCGACTCAAGAATCTGCTCCCCGGAATCCATACCCCCCAAATGAACATAGAAAACCGTCAGCTCCGGAATAGAATCACTTATCCGGCTTATCTGGTACTGCAGTTTAAAATGGTTCGGGTCCAAAGGTTGATTCCGACGATACACCTGACCGTCCGAAAAAGCAATCAACACCTTCTGGGTAGGCGTCAGGTCGAGAAGAGTACTGTCCTGGCTCTCCTCCGCAGAGAAGAAAGAATAATCATCCCTCAACTCACTGAGCTTGGAGAAAAGAGAACGGTAAAGATACTTATCTCCATGCCCCGGCCGGAAATAATGGTCCAGAACATAATCCGTCGCATCCATGCTCTCCGTTACCGTCCCCTCATTCATGAAGGCTATATGAAAATGGTTCAGTCCGAACAGCTGCTGCAAACCGCGAACCGCACGCTGCTGCATCGCTATCCGCGAGGAATCCAACGTCAAATCGGCCAAAATCAATACCTCCAAATTCAATTTCGCTATCTCTTCTATCTTGAGGTTCTCATAACTTTCCAAAGTCGGCTGGGTACGCTGGTGGTACATATTCCCCCTCATGAACTCCTCCGTCTGAAACCGAACGGAGGTATCGTTACTCAACAACAACTCCGTAAGACTGTCCTTCATCTGAACCTTCACGTGGAAACGCTTGTAATCAGGCTCAAAATCGACACTCATAATATTCATATTCTCGTCCTTCTTGTACGACTTGTTATTGGGGATAAAGGTGGTACATCCGGACAAAACGAGAACTATGAGCCAAAAAAGAAATATGGGACGACTGTTCATGGATATTCGTTATTTGTGGGTTATCTGGTTATTGTTAAATGGTCGGATAATCATTCTCTTCTTCGTTATTCATCATTTGACGTAGCTTCTTCGCATTCTCCCGGGCCTGCTTCAGGGATTTCAGCTTCGCCTGAACGACATTCACAAACATAAGAATCATGGCTACGGCGGCTATGCTGTACAGATAATCCTTGATGCGTTGAAGAAACGGCTCGTATTTCAACGACTGTATCTTCTCCGAACTGTTTTTCAACTCAAGGTACTTCTCTTCCATCTTCTGAAACCGGGCATCCAGGGACGGCACTTCCCGAGACAGACTCTTGGCCTGCTCATACTGCCCTTCTATCTCCGAAAACAGCAACTGTTCCTTCCCCTTTATCTTGTCCAACTCCGAAGAGAGAGCCTTCACCAAAGAGTACTCAAAAGCCCGCTCATAAAAATCATGGTAAACGCTATCCTGAGACAGGAGAAACTTCTCCGATGCGGTGAACTGCTCCTGAACCTCGTGAAGATGACGCTTCGACGTGATGGAATCCTGCAACTCCTGCTTCACCAACTGATAATTGACAACAATTTGCAAAAGAGAATCATCGGCCGCTATCTCCGACTGACGGGACTGATAATAGGCATTCCATTTCGTATCAATCATGGAGACCTGACGTTCTACCTCCGTCAGCGATTCCGGCTCATTGGAACGGGGCAGCTGCATCTCCAGGTCACTGAGCTGATGATAAAAATCGAGCATACGACCTTCTATCTCCAGAAACGACAAATCAACCTCCGGAACCACCTCCGTCGTATCCTGCCCCCAGACACGCGAACCACACAGAGCCAGCCACAGCAGGCCTGAAAAGAAAATGATGTTATGACTTAATCCTTTCATAATCCCCTATCTTTTACACGTCTGGGAAAAATAGTTCTCCGCTTCATAAAAGACGGCAAGAGCCGCCTTCTGACTGCTGTTAATCAACGTCGCAGACCTTACCTCGGACCGGATACGCTCTATAATCTGTTCACAGGAGTTTTCCAAATCACGCTTCTCTATCTTGTCCGAGGTCAGCAGCCATCGGTTTACCTGACTGTCTATCCTCCTCGCACTGGTCAATATATCATCAGCAGACAAGGTCAATGCCACCTCTTCCGGATGGGAACGGACAGGCTGTTCCTCAAAGCGGAACTGCATCCGGTGAATGGAATCCACATAACGGTTGTAGGCTTCGATATGGGACTGAAGGACAGGACAAGCAGAGGAATCCTCCTGTCGGGGATACTGTTCCAAAAGGAGGGCCTTCATCTCCTCAAAAATCTTTACCCCTTCCCGGTTATGAAAAGCGGAAGGAGCATCTTCACCAAACTTTTGGGAAAAGGCGGTAAAACCCGACCGGATATTTTCCAGCTGTGCGGCAGATTCCGCTATCGCTTCCTCCTTCCCGAAGCAGGGATCCCGTTTCAGCGTAATCTCATACCGCCGGTTCAAATCGGTCTGATACAACATATCATACCGCCACTTCTTGCCGGAGGTCTCGCAATCCATCACCAAAATATCGCGCAAGGTGACCGACACCTCCGACCCCTGATGCGGGATATCGAACGTCTGTTCTATATACTCGTTATCCATCCGGTAATCCACCGGCTGAGGCTGGAGCCCTTCATAAGCAATCCAGCGGTTAAAAACATGCTTCCGCTTCGGATGGAGGGTTCTTTTCAAACTCCTGTCCATTATGTATTGGGCACCTTCCTCCGACGACACCACATAAGGCAGCCGGGAAGGACGCAAACGCGACCACCGGACAGCATACGAATAGGAGACATCAGCCTGAAAAACGAACAGCTTTCTGTACGAAATCAAGCTGACCGTCAAACGGTTCTCCGGTTCATCAAAGGACAGCTTCACCAAAAGCTCCATATCCGACGAGCCTGCTTCCAAAGAGATATGTTCCACATACGGGACAGTGCCCGATACCTCTACGGGTTTTACCGTTTGAGCCTTCAGCGGGAAGCTGAAGCCAAAGAAAAGCAAGGCATATATAACCTGACGCCAAAGATTCATATTATTTTCAATATACAGACAAAAGTAACAAATTAATCAAAATCCATCTTCCCATTTCCTGACGGATTACCCGTCGAAATAAATCCATCCGTTCGGTTCCCCCTGACGAACCACCCATTCGGCCACCTTGAAGTCTTCCGGATAAGGCGGAGACTGAACGGCATGATAACGCTGGTAGGTCAGGTAATCGGCCACCCGTGTCACACACCAGTCCATTCCCGTATAACTGTCGGGGGTATTCAGACATACCCGGCCTGCAAACGCTCCGAAATAACGGATATTCGGATGCCACGGATGAGCCACCGGTTTCCCGTCACTGCTCTCCGTCAGGAAACGGAACTCAACAGGAGCATCGATGCAGGGATAATTCGGAGGCAGGGTGACACGCATGAAAAAATCCGAGGCAAAAAGAGGGGGATTGGAAACACCCGGCTCGTTCAACCGCTCGATGTTCTCCACTCCGCAGAGGGAACGAATGGCATAATGAATCAGGTATTCCGTCGGCAACCCTTCCCCGTTGCGACGGGTGATGCGATAATCTATTTCACGCCGAGACGACAGGACAAGCTCCAGTTGCTTCCATTCATGAAGCAACCTCCGGTTTCTCCCACTCAGACGCCGGGCGTCAAACAACTCCCACGAGGACTCTTTCGTTTCCATAAGCCGCTCCTCAATACCTGCTATCCCGGGAAAGGGTCCGGAATCAGAAATACCGTATCCCCGTTATTCACGTTATAGTCGGCCAACGTCTGGTCCGTCTTCCCTATCCGGGGACGCAGAACACGAACCTCATTCGTCGTCGGATCCTCTTTCCCGAAGAAGTAATCCAGCGGGGCTCCCGTAGAATCTATCGACGGGAAATCGAAAATCAACCGACCGTCTTTCCCCACCGCATGACGAAGATTGTTCATCAGAACGCTCAGGGGAGCGTGAGGATTGACCACACGAAACCTCACCTTTTTATCCTTACATACAATATCCAAAAAGAAATCTTCCATGATCGATGTTATAATTATTTTCAAAAAGAACGCTTGTTCCCATCCGATTCCCGCCCCAGCCGGCAATTAAAAATCCTCCGGCAAACAGTGAAATCAGACAATCTCTATATTCACTTCCACAGGGAAAATCCGGGTACTCCGCACCTCTATCATCTTCCGCAAAACCAGCTCGGTCTCCGGTATCCTTTCCTGAAAGCTGCGTTTCACAAACGGATGGTCCTTCAACGTAATATAAACCTGTGTCTCATAGCCGCAATGGTCCCGTTCCGTATGCTGTACATTCCTTACCTTTATCCTGACAATCATGTCGGACGTAATGCCGAAGCGCATCAACAACTCATTATAACAGAACACCTTGATATCTGCCGGAGTAACGATGCGGTCGTTCGTCACCATATAATACCGGGACAGGGCTTCGGTCGCATCCATCCCCTGAAGCTCATCATATCCGGGCATGGGCTCCCCCTCCAACCGGACCTTCTCCAAATGAGTGCCCGGGAAAACGGTAAACAGGCTTCTGTTGTTCAACGAACCGTTTACGGCACTGCCGTCCGTCACCAAATAATCTATATGGAGGCTCATCTCCTTCGGATGGAAACCATGCTCATTCCGAAGCATCAGATACAATCCCTCCGTACGTTTCGACGAGGTCTTGGAAAGACCTTCCGACATCCTTTTCAACAAGGCATAGAACTGCTCCATAACATTCCCTTCCCGAAGGGTATCCATATCCTGAAAGGCATAGTAGTCCGAAGAGAAGCGCGTGATGAGACTGCTGGCCAACTTCACCAAACGGTCCGGATTGAACCGGGCGGCCGAAATTTTGCGCAACTCAACCGGAGCCTCTTTAAACAGCTGATTCTCGGACGGACGAACCAAATGGAGGAACTGCTGTTGCTCCGGCTCTCCATGACCGCCCGAGAGACGGATAATGGGGGTAGCAGGAGACAAGGTCGCGGAACGTACCGACGCATTTATCAACAGGGTGGCATTCAGAGACAGCTGTGTCTTGTCGAACAGAAACCGGTCATCAATGCCGAAGAACTCAAAAATCAAATCAATCCTGTCCGCCGGATAGACCTGCGAAGAAGGGGTTTTATAGGTATCGATGCAGAACAGCCTCATGTTCTGTTTGGCAAACAAATCAAACCAGGTATTGCAGGATTGGAAAAGCGGAGAGTGGTTGTAAATCATATTGTCGAGGGAGAAACAGTCATCCAGCGGCAAATCGGCATAATCCCACGGCTTAATCAATGGCAGGGCATACCCGTTGAAAAAAACCTTCAGGTCCTGAAAAAGCGGATTCCTCACCAAAAAAGTCATGCCCGACAGGTTGTCCACCGGTTCCCGAAACTGCAAACTCACCTTCCAGCGACGATTATCCAACCGAACCACCGAAGAGAGGCTGCTGTTGAACACCCGCGTACGGAGCAGAGGGATAAACGTGAAGGGGGTATCCGACAAAGAAAACCGGACATGATGGTCCAGAACCAACTCCGGAACAGGCTCCTCAACAGATACCGTTACAGCGGCTGTCGCCGGAAGGGCATGAACCCGCTCATACGGAATAAGCATTTGGGCAAACTCATTCAAAATATCGTTTCTCAGCTCCTCTATCTCATGGTCTATCTCATTGGCCTGATAAGCCAAAGCGGTCAGAAACAACGACAGGACAGGATCCTGTTCCATCCCTTCCAGATGCTCGCTGTTGCTGCTCTGTTCCCAAATGGAAACGGCCTCCCTGATAATCTCTTCCGCCCGCTGACGTGTGGTAAATATACTTTGCTTCATCGCTCTCTCTCCTTGTTTTTAGCATAACTCCCGACAACCTTTCCCCTTTCAGTTCCAAAGGTCGATATGGGTGGAATAGTGATAGGATTCCTGGTTTTCCACAAGAACCCCCTCTATGTTAATCTGTATCTTCTTCAAATTCTTCTTATAGGTCATGGATACCGTAACGTCGGTGAGCCGTTTCTCATACTGTTCGATGGCCTTCTTAAGCTCGGTAGCGAAGGTATTGACACTTTTGGAGGTTCCCGACACCTTCTTGTCATACAAATCGGAAGTTATCCCCTCCGTTTCCGCATGATAGATAACCCCTTCCTTCTCATTGAATATCTCAAATTTCAGATTGTTGAAGACAAATCCGAAATTCGGATCACAAACACAACTCCCGCAGGGGGTGGACAACAACAATTCCAGAAAGGCATCCACCGCCTCCTTCGTTTTCCCGGCCTGCAACAACCGGCCGTTCCTTATCTGAAAGGGAATCAAGACGCTCATGACATTCTAAATTAAAGGGGTAAACTCTTCCTGTTCCTCCTTCTCTTCCGGAACATACAACGCATTGTACAGACTCTCGTACAACCGACGATACAACGATTCGAACAGCTCCGACGACAGTTCCCCCGACAGAACACCATGCAAATCGTCCCGGAACTGGTGGTTGATATAATCGGTCAGCTTCCTCAGCAAATCTTCGCTGATTTCCGCATACAGTTTCTTTCCCAACTCCTCGTGGAGACGTTCGTACAACTCCGACTTCACCTGATCCTTCAACGCCTCAAAATCTATCGTGTGATCTTCAAGAACCACCTTGTCCAAAATGGTACCCGCACTGTGCAGGTACTGCGACAACCACTCCATCCAACGAACAATGTCGTATTCGCAGCAAGGTTCTACGGCAACCGGATTCTCGGTATTCGGAGCAACGATATAATAATGGACCGCCTGGGCTATTTCATACATCAACCGGACAAAATGATGGGTCCGGCTGCGGGTGTCGTAGCTCTTCATCAGATAGGCATAACGCTGAAAGGCCCGTTTCCCTTCCCCCGACTCCAAATTCGGATGTTCCGACAAGGCTCCTACCTCGGCCGAAAAGCGCTCTAAATAGGTGGAGAAACGATTGTCCGAGGAGAGTTGCAGACAGGGAGGAATATAGGTATCGTCTATCACAAAGACTCCGTCATTGACCTTAAATTTCATGACCGGGAACAGCTCCGTCCCCAACAACTCGTTCAACGAATAGATGCCGTAGGTATATTCCGGGCGGACAAAAGGGACCTCCCGAACATCAAACAACGTCTCGTGTTCCCCAAAGCCGCAAGCCAAATAATATTCATCGCCATACACCAACGGGACGGAGACCACCACCTGCTCGTCGATATGCAATATTTTCCCTGAAGGGAGGAGGGCCATGCACGACAGACGTTCTATCTCCAACTTGTTGCGGACAAATCCTCCGCGAACACTGAATTCGGTAAAGGGAATCAGACCGAATTGGTTGCCATTGACGGCCCGGGAAGCCACCTCCTGACGCCGCGAGAAATTTTCATCCAATTCCAAAAAGGTCTGGGCCGAAATGTCCATGCCCTCTTGCCACGCTATTCTTGAGTTGATATTCATAATGTGCAATTCTTAACGGTCAATATTCTGGGTTGATGTATGAGCGGTTATCTCCGTATTGTAGTTCAGAAGCAACCGACGCCCCAACACAAAGGGATAACCGGGCTGCTTGACGGAGATGGAACAATAGGTATCAAAAGGGATGAACCATTCGCAAAGGAACTCCCGGAACGGTGCTATCTGACGATTCAACGACGCATAACCGGCCGCATCCAAGTCGGGAATCACAAGCTGGTAGGTAATGGCCGGCTGGGAAGATTGGGTTCCCTCCTCCCAACAGTAACGCCCCTTTTTCATGAGTACCTCGCATTCAAACAGATGCTTCAGCAGATGACGGATAAACCCGTAGTTGGCGCGAAGACGACTTACAGCCAACAACAACGGAGCGCATTTGCGGATATACGGATTTTCTTCCCGGGACAAATCATAGTCAAAGTAACGCTTCAGCAGCAAGGCAATCTTATCCCCGCACAGGCCGGACGCTTCCCGTTCCAAATGAAGACGAAACCGGAAAGAGAGCGTATCCACCGGTTTGAATAGCTCCCGCAAAAGCTCCTTTTCCTTTTTTAAAGCCTC
>CASFOM010000072.1 GCA_949296295.1 uncultured Alistipes sp.
ACGATACCTGCCATATTGAAGGTCTTTGAAGGGGCTCCGAAAGTGATGCTGTTTTGAGCTGCTGCATCTGATACCATCGCAAAAGGTGTATGTCGGTTCCCGTAGAGCATCAGGTCGGAATGAATCTCATCGGAAATAACGATGACTTTGTGGGCAGCACAAAGGTCGGCTAATCGGGATAATGTATCGCGACTCCAGACACGTCCTCCCGGATTGTGGGGATTGGCTAAAACAAGCATCTTACATCCGTCGATAATCTTTTCTAACTGCTCAAAATTCATCTCAAAATGACCTTCCGGATTCCTTTTCAATGGATTATAAACCACTTGACGTCCGTTTCCTATCGTGGTTAACCGAAAAGGATGGTAAACAGGCGGTTGTATGATGATTTTATCTCCTGGTTCTGAAAAGACGTTGAGAGCCATGCCAATTCCTTTGACAATGCCTGGAATGTAGGTCAGCCAACTGTCGTTTACTTCCCATCCATGACTCTCTTGTAACCAGTTGAGTATCGAACGACGATAACTTGGCGGCTCTGCAATATATCCAAACCAAGAGCAGTCCAATCGTTGGCGTAAAGCGTCGGTAATAAAATCAGGAGTTTCAAATTCCATATCCGCTACCCACAGAGGAAGTAAATCGGTCCGTCCGTAATGTTCTTTTAAAATAGTGGTTCTTATGGCGTTTACATGATTACAATCGATAATTTTATCGAAATCGTATTGAGTTTCCATGTAATTTTAAAGTATTAGTTTATAATTGGGTTTTGCGATTAATCAATTTTTATGAAACTTAAATTTCTTGCAAATGTAATAATAAAAACCGGATTTGTTTATATTGTAGAAAAAAATTAAGTAGTGTGTTCCCGTTTTTAGGCGGGAATGACTCTTGGCGTAGATAAACGGGATTCTTTCTGTCTTGAGATAAAAAGGAAGGCTGCGGGGAAACAGCAGGTGAGCCAAATTGAAACGGTCTTCATAAAAGGTCTTGAGGAAGGAACGGCAGGGGGAACAGGAAAAGATGGATGGGAATATCCAAATAATCCTGCAATTAACGATGAGGGGATACGTTATCTTATAAAAAATCCCTCCGAACCAATGGATTATTTTTGTACATTTGAAAATTCATGAGTCTATCGATAAAGATGGATAGGGAATGGATGGGAATGATTAATAAAACCGAGATATGAAAAAAATTGCGAAAAAATTAACCGACCTGATAGGAAATACGCCATTGCTTGAATTGTCCAATTACAACCGTTGGCATAAATTAAAGGCGGAGGTTGTGGCTAAACTGGAATATTTTAATCCTGGAGGAAGTGTGAAAGACCGTGTCGCACTCGCCATGATTGAGGAGGCGGAAGCCAAAGGAATATTGAAGCCGGGAATGGAACTGATAGAACCTACCAGTGGAAATACCGGAGTGGGATTGGCTTTAGTGGCTGCGGTAAAGGGATATCGATTGACGCTGACCATGCCTGAAACCATGAGCTTGGAACGCCGTAACTTGTTGAAGGCTTTGGGTGCCAATATTGTTTTGACTCCCGGAGCCGAAGGGATGAAGGGGGCAATTGAGCAGGCTCAGGAACTTTGTGAAAAGAGTGGAAATGCTCTGATCCTACAACAATTTGAAAATCCGGCAAATCCTGCTGTACATCGTGCAACAACAGCAGAGGAGATCTGGCGGGATACGGACGGACAGGTGGATTGTTTTGTCGCAGGAGTAGGAACAGGAGGAACAGTAAGCGGGACCGGAGCCCGATTGAAAGAGTTGAATCCGAAGATTCAGATTGTGGCAGTGGAACCTGCTGATTCTCCGGTATTGTCCGGAGGAAAACCTGGCCCTCATCAGATTCAGGGGATAGGGGCCGGATTTATTCCCAAAACATTTGATCCGAAGGTGGTGGATGAGGTAATTCCCGTAACCAATGATGACGCTTTTCGAACAGGACGCGAATTGGCTCAAAGGGAAGGATTGTTGGTCGGCATATCCGCCGGGGCTGCTCTATATGCCGCTACACAACTGGCTTTGCGCCCGGAAAATGAAGGAAAACGAATTGTCGTCTTATTGCCGGATACCGGAGAACGTTATCTTTCTACCTTGTTGTATGCTTTTGATGAATATCCTTTATAATCTTTGAAACGCATGGAAAAGGGGATTTCCGGGAAGAGACAAGGCAGGAGTGAGTGGAAAGTTCTCCTTTTCAAGGTGGGAAAAAGTACGAAAAATGAAATAAAAATGTTCGTTTATTGACTTCTTGAGATAATCGAACACCATACCGTTGAATCGTAAAAATGGGTAAAGAGGTTTCTTCCCGGAAAATGCCGGGGTTGCGGGCGCTCAGTCCTTTGTTTGTATTTATGGGGTTTTATCTCATCTCGGCCATAGCTGCCGGTGATTTCTATAAGGTCCCTATTACTGTCGTATTTCTGGTGGTCTCTGTCTATGCGGTATTGACTACGGTAACCCTTCCATTGTCCCGACGAGTGGAACGATTCTCCCGTGGAGCGGCCGACAAGAATATCCTGTTAATGATTTGGATTTTTATTCTTGCCGGAGCTTTTGCTCAGACTGCTAAGGCGATGGGAGCCATTGATGCCACTGTGAACCTGACTTTACTTATACTGCCCGATAATCTTTTGTTGGCCGGAGTGTTTTTAGCTTCCTGTTTTATTTCGTTATCCATAGGAACTTCGGTGGGGACGATTGTTGCTCTTGTGCCCGTAGCTGCAGGACTGGCTGATGAAACGCACCTCTCCCTCCCTCTGATGACGGCCGTAGTCGTCGGAGGAGCCTTTTTCGGAGACAACCTCTCCTTTATCTCGGATACGACAATTGCAGCGACACGAACCCAGGGATGCCGTATGCGTGATAAATTCCGGGTGAATAGTCTTATTGTGTTGCCCGCAGCTCTTTTGGTCCTTTTGATTTATGTGTTTATGGGAGGAACAGTCTCTGCTCCTGATGAATTGAAATCGGTGGAATGGAGTAAGGTGTTGCCTTATCTGGCCGTCCTTGTATTGGCTATTGCAGGAATGGATGTATCTTTTGTTTTGGTGATTGGATTGCTGACTGCTGGAATTGTGGGATTATGTTCCGGAGGGTTCGGACTGTTCGATTGGTATCAGGCCATGGGAGAGGGCATTACAGGAATGGGGGAGTTGATTGTCGTAACTCTTCTGGCCGGGGGAGTATTGGAGTTGATTCGATTCAATGGAGGAATTGATTACATCATAGCAGGACTGACACGACGTATTCGTGGTAAACGAGGTGCTGAAATAGGGATTGCCGCTTTAGTCAGTATTGCCAATCTGTGTACTGCAAACAATACAATTGCTGTGATTACCATCGGACCTATTGCGAAAGATATTGCAGAACGGTTCGGGGTTGATCCTCGAAAAAGCGCCAGCATACTCGATACTTTTTCCTGCTTCGTGCAAGGGCTGATTCCTTATGGCGCACAGCTCTTGATTGCTTCCGGACTGGCCGCCATATCTCCTTTTGAGATTATTCGCTATTTGTATTATCCTGCCCTGATGGGACTTTTTGCCCTGTTGGCGATTTTGTTCCGTTATCCGAAACGTTACTCCTGATGCGGGAAGATACCGAAAAACACTTACTCTACATAGAGAACCAATCCTTTCAGATATTCCCCTTCCGGATGGTAGATATTGACCGGATGGTCGGCGGGTTGTGTCAATTGATGCAGGATGCGGACGTTCCGTCCGGAGATGGCTGCTGCTGAGAAAACGGCATTCCGGAACTGTTCCCGATTGATGGCTTGGGAACAACTGAACGTAAACAAGATGCCTCCCTTGCGGATTTTCCGGAAAGCCTGTGCATTGATGCGTTTGTACCCGTTTAATGCATTGGCTGTCGCCCGATGGTGTTTGGCAAAGGCCGGAGGATCAAGAATAATCAAATCAAACTGATCTTCGTTCATGGCACGAAGATAATCAAACGCATCTGTCGCAATGCCTTGATGGGAAACTCCTTCGGGAAAGTTCAATCGAACATTGTGTTCTGCCAATTCTATTGCTTTCCCTGAACTGTCCACTGACGTTACCGAACGGGCGCCCCCTCGAAGAGCATAAACCGAGAAACCTCCGGTGTAGCAGAAGGTGTTGAGGACGTCTCGCCCGGAAGCATAATGACCTACCAAAGAACGATTCTCCCGTTGATCAATAAAGAATCCGGTCTTTTGTCCCTCTCGCCAATTGACTTCGAAGCGAAGACCGTTTTCAAAAACGACTGAAGAGTGGGCAGGAACACCCCACAAGCAACCGTCTTGACAACCTATCTCCAAGGCATGTGGCAGGGTACCCTCACTTTTGTTGTATATGGCAATAAGCCGTTCCCCGTAACAGGAAACAAGTGCTTCTGTAATGAGCGGTAAGGCATCGTAGATTCCTGTACTGTGTGCCTGGACTACGGCATAGCGGCCGTAGATGTCGATGACCAATCCCGGTAAACCGTCCCCTTCTCCATGAATCAACCGATAACAGTCAGTATCTGGATTTTTTGTGAGACCTAATTGCTCCCGAAGGGTATAGGCCGTCAAGATACGTCGTTTCCACCATGATAAATCCAAGGACTCCTGACAAAACGTAAGTACACGCACCGCAATAGAGCCTGCCCCACAATGGCCTCTTGCAATGAATTGTCCGTCGGAAGTGTATATATCGGCAATCTCTCCGTCATTGACCGGGCGATCTGAACGGGCAATGGCTCCGGTGAAAATCCACGGATGGAACCGTTTTAATGATTCTTCTTTGTTCTTTTTTAAATATATACGGGGAATATCCTTATTCATCTTGCATTAGTTTATTGTAAATTTCGCGGCAAATCCAGGCATCCGTTGCCGCATAACGTTGTTGCGCTTCTGTCAGGGATACGGCATTCCAGTTGCTTAACCGTTGAGCTTTTGAGATACGGTATCCCATGACAATAGCCGTAATCTTCTTCAAACTCATCTCCCGTATGCCGAAATTACCGACAATAGATTGTAAATCAATGAATTTATTGGGGTGAAACCGATTAACCTCCTTCATCCGCATAAGATCATCACGAATGGCTAATCCTACTTTCGTAATCCGACGGGATTGCAAAACGGAAATCACCCCCGAGGACAATGGAACCTTATTTACTCGGATAAGAAAACTCCGGTCCGGACCCGACAACTGAACCAATGAAATGGTGTCTTTTACCCCTTTCTTAAAAACGGCACGTGATTCTGTATCGAAACCGATAATCTTTTGTTGGGAAAGATATTGGGCTACTTCTTCTTGATTTTCCGTATCCACGATTGTAATAATCCCTTCGAACGTGATGAGGGGAAGGGTGTTTACCTCTTCGTTGGATATGTTTTCGCGATAGGTCATGCAGCTATTTTGTCGAGTCTGTTTCGGTAAAGAAAAAAGTTCTTTTTGCAAATGTATTATTTTTCAGCCATAATTTCATCAATCACTTCTAAAATGTCCTCCAGAAGAAAACCTTTGGAAAGAGCATAACGCACTAATTTATCTCTCTTTTGATATTTTGTTTCGGCTTTTACGCTCCCTTGTTTCCGACGCAGTATAATGATTAACTGCTCCTGCTCCGTCTCACTGGGAATAGCCGATAAAGCCTCTTCTATAACATCCGACGGAAGACGTTTCATGCGTAAGGCATCGAAGATTTTTCGACGCCCCCATTTGTTGTGAACCATTTTATCCCGTACAAACGCAGCTGCATAACGACGATTGTCGATATAACGTTGTTCGACGAGTGTCTGGAGAATAGAGGCCCTTGTGGCTTCTGTAATACCCCATTTTTCTAATAGAACAGATGCATCGCCCGTACATTTTTCACTCCGGGAACAAAGCTCCATTAATCGGGAAAGAGCCTGTTGCGGCGAAATCAACTTCTTTTCTTCTTTGTTTTTATACATACGGTTTTGTCTTATAATATATTGGTCTGTTTATTCCGAAGGAAAATATTTGTTGTAGAAAATAAGAATTTATTTTTATTTCGGACGACGGCAACGAATAATGCGCTCTTTCCCAAACAAATCGGTGAAGCGGTCTATGGACGAAAAACCTATTTCGGACAATAGTTGAGAACATGCTTGACCGTAACGTTCGTTGATTTCAAAATAGAGCGCTCCTCCGGGAAATAAACTTTGAAAGGCATATCGGCCGATGGCTTCATAAAAAAGCAATGGATTGTGGTCTGGAACAAATAATGCCAAAGAGGGCTCATGTTCCAATACGTTGGGACGCATCTCTTTTTTCTCTTGCTCCAGGACGTAGGGCGGATTGCTTACAATAATGTCGTAGGTCGGTTGTGTGGCGGAAGGAAGCTCCAATACATTGGTTTGCTCGAAGATTACCCGGGCCTGCATCCGTCGGGCGTTTTGTCGGGCTATTTGAAGTGCCGGAAGGCTAATATCAAAAGCGGTGACCTTTGAATGAGGCAGTTCTAAAGACAAGGTAATGGCAATACATCCGCTTCCCGTACAGAAATCAGCAACTCGCATCCCTTCTTCTCCTGAATGGGTGGAGAGAATTTTCTCAACCAACTCTTCGGTTTCCGGTCGAGGAATCAATACATCAGGAGTGACGGAAAAAGAACGTCCATAAAAAAGTGCTTCTCCTGTGATGTACTCCACAGGAGCATGACGTTTGAGCTGTTCCATGCAATGGGTTATTTCGGTTTCATCGGGAGAAATTTCCATATCCGGATGGGTTATTAGTTGATATCGGTTGCAGCCGGTGAGGTGATGAAGAAGAAGATGGGCGGCTGCTTGTCTTTCCCGACGGTCGTATTCAGAAGGAATACTGTCTGACAATTGTTTGAAAAGTTCTTGAAGTTGCATGGAAACTGATTTATGACAAAGATACAAAAAGGCGAGTGCAGGGGCAAAAGGAAAAC